>VXPE01000053.1 GCA_009839745.1 Candidatus Poribacteria bacterium | reverse complement strand
TTTCATAAAATTTGGTAAAAATCTCTGTTTTTTTTCTCCTTTGCTTAAAAAAAGGTTAATATGGTATACTAAATATAATGTGTAAATAAACACCATAGAAAGGGAAATTTGCCATGAAATTAAGTCAACGACTCCGTTTCATTCGTAGGGAAAATCAGTTGACGTTAAAGGAACTGAGTCAACGTTCAGAGCTGTCTATACCCTATCTTTCGGATATGGAACGCGATGTTGTCAATCCATCCGTTGATACGCTCCGGAAGGTTGCTAAGGCATATAACATCTCCGTCAAAGATCTTATTAGTGGTGTCGAAGAGCTTGGGGAATCGTCAAATACTAATTATCCGGAGGGATTTCAATCGTTTTTAAAAGAGTATGAGACTCGGTATGAAATAGATGATGACTGGAAGGAGTCATTGCTAAAAGTCAACTTTCGCGGTAGGCAACCTACCTCGCCGACAGAATGGCTTGAGTTGTATCTGTACCTCAAGCGTATTCTTTCTCCTACAGAGGATAATAAGTAATGAATAGAATGAAGAGACGCGTTATTGAATTAGTTCGGGATGTTGTCAATAAATATGCTTCAGCGACGATACCGACTTTTGATGAAATAGGTTCTGGCTTGGGATTAGATGTGAAGATTGGGGAATTACCCGCCGGAACAGATGGGGCACAAAAAGATAAAACAATAATAATCAACTCACAAATTAAAAATGAGGAGCGTAAACGATTTACTCAATTTCATGAAGTTACACATTATTTGATCGAGAAAGATGGAGATTTGATTTCTGAACTTCATGACTATACTATCAATCAAGAACATGGCTTCAAAAAACCGTTGGAAACCCTTTGTAACATTGGTGCAGCTGAATTTTTGATGCCAAGTAAAGAACTTACAAAACTCTATAACAAAAGAGGGTTTAATGTCCAATTGATTCCATTCGCGGCCAATTATTTTAAAAGTTCAATAATTGCTGCTGCAATCCAACTCGCGCAAGTTGCTCCGAACAGATGTATCGCGGTTATTTGCGAAAAGGGATTAATACCTAACGATAAAGCATCGTCGAAAGTCTCGCTGCTTACCACTGAAAATCAATCCCACAATAAACCAAAACTCCATGTAGTCTATTCTGCTTCCTCACCGAGTACTAACCGATGGTTAGCAAAATATACGGTTTTCCCAGATAACGATTTAGTAAACCAAGCATATTCTCAGTCCAAAATACTTGAAGGTGAGAGTGAGATCCCTTTTCCGAGTTGGAAAGAACGTTGTCCCTGTGAGGCATTATACAATAGAAATAGAGTCTATGCCTTATTTCATTTAACACCTCCACCAAACCTTGATCAAATGACACTTTTTTAGCGGAGTAATCTATGCCAACACTCGAATTTAATGGAAAACACCATATCTACACCCACCATCTCACTGTTCCCTACCGTCCGCTTGAAACTGACAAAAACCGCTCCTGCAATCCAACCGGTGAAGACGATAACCTCATAATCCACGGCGATAATTTGCACGCTCTCAAAGCATTACTGCCCCGCTACGCCAATCGTATCAAGTGTATCTATATTGACCCACCCTACAACACCGGCAAAGAAGATTGGGAGTATAATGACAACGTGGAAAGTCCACTTATGCAGACATGGTTCAAGGAGAATAGTCCCATTGACAACGAAGACCTTGAACGACATGATAAATGGCTCTGCATGATGTGGCCAAGATTGCATCTGCTAAAAGAACTACTTACTGAAGATGGTATAATTTTCATATCTATTGATGACAATGAACAGCATCACCTACGGATGCTGATGGATGAGATTTTCGGTGAGAGGAATATCGTCGCCAATTTTACTTGGTGGTCAAAATATACTCTGTCCAACGATTCCAAAACCGTTTCATATCAACATGAGAATATTCTATCGTATGCGAAAAATTTAAATGTTTGTAGAATTGGGGTCCTTCCAAGAACACCAGAAATGGATAAGTCATACAAAAATCCAGATGAGGATCCTAAGGGTCCGTGGAAAGCAACACCATTGCATGCAAAAAGCGGTAGAGATGAACATAGGTATTCACTTGAATTTCCGAACGGTGTCACGTGGCATTGTCCAGAAGGAAGGTTCCCGAGATACACTCAAGATAGACTTATGGAACTATACAATGACGGTCAACTCTACTTCGGTAGAAGTGGGAAGTCTCAACCTAATAAGAAAACTTATCTATCTGAGGTAAAAGCTGGAAAAACTGTAGGATCTTTGTGGCCATATCAAGAAGTAGGCAGTACCCATCAAGCGAACGAGGAATTGGCTGCGGTAATGGGAAAAGGTGTATTCAACAACCCTAAAGGAACCAAACTAATTCAGAGGGTGTTCCAAACTGCAAACCTTTCATCAGACGACATTGTCTTAGACTCTTTTGCTGGCAGTGGTACAACCGCTCACGCTGTTCTTGCAATGAATAAGGAAGACGGTGGCAATAGAAAGTTTGTCCTCATTGAGTGCGAAGATTACGCCGACACCATCACCGCAGAGCGTGTCCGCCGTGTTATTAACGGTGTTCCCGATGCGAGTGACGCTTCACTGCCCGAAGGCTTAGGAGGTTCTTTTACCTATTGCACCTTAGGCAAGCCGATTGAAATAGAAGCAATGCTCACTGGGAAAGAATTACCATCGTATTCAGCACTTGCTACCAACCTTTTATTTACTGCTGCAGGTGTCTCCGTTGAGGAGGATACTTTAGATCAGAAAAATGATAATGGACTTTTTCACAGTGATAATGAAAACGATTACTATCTGATCTACAAACCTGACCTTGCGTTTTTACGCAGTAACGAGGCAATACTCAATCTGGAGCAGGCAAGACGTATCCGAGATTCCAGCCAAGATAACGACAAAAAAGCGATTGTCTATGCGGCAGGCAATTACATCGGACAACGTGAACTCGCAAAGATGGGAATTGCTTTTTGCCAACTTCCATACTCCATACATGAAAGATAGGGAATAGTAAAGATGCTGGAATTAAAAACGTATCAGCGCGATACACTTGACGCATTTAGCAATTGGGTGGAAGTTCTTAAAGAAGAACAGGAAACTTCAGAAACTACAATTGAGCATTTAAAACAGGTAGGTAGTAGTATTAGTGATGATGTTTTCAATGAAATACGCAATTATCCCAAAACTGCGTGGAAGAAATTGTCTGAAAACGGTGACGTTGCAGTAACTGCAGGCGAATACGTTGACCGTAAGGATGGCGCACATCGACCAATCCCTCATATCTGTTTCAAAGTGCCAACAGGTGGCGGTAAAACCTTACTTGCTGCATCTGCTTTAGAACGCCTGCATCGGCAGCGCGGATTGACATTGTGGGTTGTGCCGACACAGGCTATTTTTGATCAAACAAAAGCTGCATTGTGGAACAAAGAACACCCCTATCGTAAAGTGGTGGAGCGTGCAAGTGGTGGACACGTCAAGATGCTGGAAAGGGAGGATCCCTTTAATAGGGACGATATTACCAACTACTTATGCGTCATGCTGCTCATGTTGCCAGCAGCAAACAAATCCCCTGATAAAAAACTCAAAGACAAAGCCTACTTCCGTATGTATCGAAATTCAGGGCGTTACGCCAGTTTTTTCCCTGACCATGATGATGAAGAGGGCAATGCCCTTATGAGAGAGCAATATCCCGATCTTGATCCTAACACTGAAGGAGACATCCCCAAACAGAGTCTCTTTAACGTATTCAAGATACTGCGTCCGGTCGTTGTCCTTGATGAAGCACATAAGGCGTATGGAGCAAGCAAAGGAAAAGAATTCGCCAGTTCTATTAACCGCCTTGACCCACAAATGGTTATTGAACTCTCTGCCACACCGAATCGAGGCATCAGTAATTTGCTTATTGATATTGCTGGACCCGATCTGAAAAAAGAGGAAATGATCAAATCACCCGTACAGGTATCATCGTTATCGGGTATGAAGTGGCAAGATACGCTGAGCGAGGCTGCTACCGAACTTGAGAGACTTAATACCCAAGCAAGTTTGCTTGAAAGTAGCACGGATCGGTATATCCGCCCGATTGCCGTTGTGCGTGTTGAACGAACCGGTAAAGATCAACGGGATAACAATTATGTCCATGCGGAGGATGTCCGAGATTATCTCACACAAAACTTAAAGGTGCCTCCAGATGCAATACGTGTTAAATCTGCCACACAGAACGAACTTCAAGGCGAAGACTTGCTATCCAAGAATTCGCAGGTAAAATGGATAATTACAAAAGCAGCATTAATGGAGGGATGGGATTGCTCATTTGCCTATTTGTTAGTGGTACTGGATAATACACGCTCACAAAATGCAATTACGCAACTCGTGGGAAGGGTGATGCGACAACCACATGCCCAACTTACTGGTAGAAAATCGCTTGATCAGTGTTATGTTTTTTGCAATGATACTGACGTTGATGCTGCTGTCAAGCAAGTCAAGAAGGGATTAGAATCACAAGGACTTACTGGTTTGGAAGACGAAATCCTTGGCACAGGAAATGCCCAGGAACCAGCAGACTTTCAGATGGAAAAAATCCGCCGCCGCAAGCAATTTCAGGGTCAAGAGATTTATCTGCCAGTCGTGCGCCATAAGGATGGTGGCAAATGGATTCAACTCAATTATCAGGCCCATATTTTACCGCATATAGACTGGTTCAGAATTAAACCACCTGATCCGAACGCTTCAGCACCCGATGGCGCAACATTACGGACAGCGACGGTTCCTATTGGTGATGCACCGCCCGTTTTCCATGAGGATCAAGAGCCACACGTTGAGAAAAACATTAGCGTCTCCGATTTTACGCTCTGCCTTTCGGACATTGTGTCAAATCCCTGGCAGGCTGCTCGCATTGCAGAAGAATTAATCGAAGATCTCAAAACAAACGGAGAAACCGATGAGAATATCTACGATAGACGTTCTTATCTCGTGCCTACATTGCAGGAACACGTCGCTGGTGAAGTAGAAAATCAGTCAGAGCAAATTTTTCGTGAAAAGTTGGAAAACGGAGAAATCCGATTTGATTTGGAGGTAGGTGAACCCAATTACAAACTGCGACAAAGCTACAAAATTGAGGTTCACGCCAATCAAAATCTACTTACAAAATACGGTAAACCTGTCCAACTCAGCCTGTTTGAACCGATGTATGAGTATCCTTCAGATAATGAATTGGAAAAGAATTTTGCGCATTTTCTCGATGGTGAGAAGGCATTGCAATGGTGGCATCGGGTCGTGGCGCGTCAACAGGGTGAGTATTACGTGCAAGGTTGGAATAAACAGCGGATCTACCCAGATTTTGTTGCGATGGCAAAAGAAGTTGATGGCATGACGCGTGTCCTGATTTTTGAGACAAAGGGACAACATCTGGAAGGTAATCGGGACACAAAGTACAAACAAAAAGTGTTAAAAACTCTTGAAGCAGCTTTCAACGCCACCAGCGATATGAAAATACGTGAAGTCCCAACACAGACAGGCATCTTTCGATTGGTATTCAGCAAACAAGAGTTTCCAGAGATTTCCGCACAGTTGAATGATGGTAGGTATTCAACGGAAAGTTAGCATAGCGCGGCACGAGAATTTCACGTTAGGATATGCTACGGATTAACGTTTTGCCTTTTCAGGTCAAATGTGCTATTATTTTAACCCAAGTTGCTACTTACACGATTTTAGACGTGCAATCCCCGTTTTTCAGGGAAGATTCTTCAGGATTTGAGCAGTTTGGTAGCGTAAACTTTCAGTTTGCGCGTGGTTATGCACAATCTAAAAGATTATGCTACAAACTGGCAACTTAGGTTATTTTAACAACCAATTGCGGGGTATAGATTCTAAAAGGAAGCCAAAATCATGAGCAGTTATTTCATTGAATCTTTTAAAATAGACAAACTATGGGGTCATCGAGACATCGCATTAACTTTTAAGAAGGATGTGAATATACTGATAGGTCCTAACGGTTCTGGCAAAACTACTATTTTGAATCTTCTGAATTCCATTCTATCACTTGATATATCGGGGATCCTAAATGTCAATTTTGAGTTCGCAGAGATCCATCTGCAAGACTTTAAAAATAGTTCTGTACTTCGCACTGTTAAAGTTCATGCTGCAAATAGACTTTTGAGACTCGAACTGGATGAAGAGGAAATAGGCATTGATACAGAGTCTATTACTGGACGCAGATTTACTGAACACCATGGGTGGCTTGAAAAGGGTAATACTCTTCCAGAGAGGCTCCCTGAACGCTTCGTGAGAAGAACCGTAGTATCAGAGAAATTTTATGATGAATTAACTACCCTAGTCCCTCTGGTTTGGCTCCCCGTAAGCCGTCGTTTACCTGTAACAAAGTATGAAGAAAAATGGCATACAAGGACAGAACCTTTGGAATCAGTAGACTTACGACTTGAGGAATTGTTAGAAGATATCTCTCGCTATCATTCCATCTTAAACGCCCAACTTTCTGAGCGTTATAGAGAGTTTGAACATCAAGTCTTATCGATGATACTTTATAGCAAAGAACATGACCAACTTAAGTCAATTCGTAATTCAGTTTTTCACTCGTTACCAACGGAAGTAGAAAAAGATCAATTATTGGATGCTTTTGAGGATGCTGGATTTTTAGACGAAGTAATGCAGAGCAGAATTGACGATCATTTTGCTGCGTTAACTGTTGCAGAACAAGTATTTGTCCGGATTCATGAAGGAAAAGATATTCCTGCGGAATTTGAAGACATCTTTGTAATTCCACTTATCGGACGAACAAAAGCCGTGGTGGCATATGCCAAGAAACTTGAAAAAGATAAAGAAGATATTTTCGCCTCTTTACGCCGTTATGAAGAAATCGTTAATTCATTTTTGAGTAACAAGTCGATTAAGTTTGATGAGAGAGGATATTTAAAAATCGAAACTTCTTCGCCAGCGGACATAAATCCACGCCTTCTTTCATCAGGAGAGAAACAAATTCTAATTTTCCTCACCGAAGCCCTACTCCGGATTGAAAAGCCTGTGGTTTATGTCGCGGATCAACCTGAATTGTCGCTTCATGTCACGTGGCAGGAAAAACTGTTGGAATCTCTGGTAACACTCGGTGGACAGAAACAGATAATCGTCGCAACGCACTCCCCGGACATCGTTGGAACTTTCCAAGATAAAGTGATAGATTTGGGGAGAGAAAGTTAATGTCGTTTTCCCGAACCCCTTCGGGGTTAATTGCAGAACATCTTTTTTATCAGGAAATCCTTGTTTATGTCGAGGGACGTACTGATATTCCCTTCTATAGCACAGTTCTCGAAAATTATAATTGCCGGATACGAACCTATAGCGAAGAGAAGGGAAGCAATAAGTTAACGGAGGAACTTGTAAAAAAAGACCTCCCTTATGTCGTTATTGTTGATGGACATTATGAGATGTTAAAACGCACCCGAAGTCAACATCGACGGATTGTTCTGCTTCATCGACATTCTTATGAAAACTACCTTTTCGAGGAAAAACCAATAGAACAGTTCTGCCGGGATCGTGCTCGTTTAACAGACAGTTTAGAAGATGTGCTGTCTAGCAGCAAGTTTAAGGAAGTTCTGGGCCAGATTGAACACAACTTTAAGGAATTAATTGTATTGGATGTGGCACATCAAAACGCGGAAACTGGCTATGACTCGCTTCCTGATAAGCCGTATCGATTTTTCAATTCACAGACGGGATTGAATTTCCTATATAGCCAAATTCAGCAATGGCGCACAGAAATAGCCAATCATATTGACAGCCAGAGCACTGATAATGCCAGAAACTTAGTTGAGCAATTCTTAAAGAGATGCCGTTTTGTTGACTTACTTCCTGGGCACTTTGCATTTGATATCATATGGCGTTTGATATGTGATACATTGGGTGGCAGTATTGAAAAGGAAGAAATTAGATTGTATCTCTCCAGAGTAGTATGGGAATTGGTGAGCACTCGCGACCATAATAGTTTAAAAAGACGGTTACAGAATGCGGTTCGAGAAGTACAACAGATGCGTGAGTCCGATAGTAGTCAAATATAAGCAAACACCAATTCGTAGTCGTGCGATTCATCGCCCGTTTCAACATTACCTCCAACACCATCCAGCCCTATTTCTATCAATACCTCACAGGAAAAAAGATTTGCATTTTAGGGGATTTTGTGGTGTAATTCTATTATATTTTGGTGGGATGGAGACTTCTCTCATGGCATATAGCGATTGGACTTTAGAAACTGTAAAAAAAGCGTTCCAGTTAGAAGAAGTGAACGCCGCTGGCATTTTTGCTGAAATAGACCCCGTGGAACCGAGCACACATCTTGCCACGACCCTGGAACGAAATGTGCCATTAGCCTTCGCGATGGGCACTGAGAAAGCAAAATCAGAACTGATCGTCTCTGCTGTGCTGGTTGAACTCTGGGAGCACTTCGATCGCGGCATCAGCTTTTTCTCGGGGATTGACTTTAATGTTGATGCTGAAAACGGTTTGACCGGCGTTTGCGATTTCTTGGTGAGCCTGTCGCCTGCGCAATTCCATTTGGAGGCACCCATCATCGTTCTGGTTGAAGCGAAAAAGGATAATTTGACGGTAGGGCTCGGGCAATGTGTCGCAGAGATGATCGCCGCCCAACGCTTTAATGCCGAATCGGAGAACGACACGCCTTGCATCTATGGTGCCATTACGTCAGGCATAGATTGGATATTCCTTAAGTTGGACGGAAAGAGACTTCAACTTGATATGGCAGCTTACCAAATCGCGCAGTGCGATAAAATCCTCGGTATTCTCGCCAGTATGGTGGCACAAAAGGCATGAGCGTGCGTTTGGAAGAGGTATGGTTTCAAGGTGTCTTATTTTTCTTGATTTATCGGCAATGTGCTGATACAATTAAGGGTAAAGACATTATGGCCTATTAAGCACACAAACAGCAAAAAACCGAATCCCGAAAAAACAGCGAAAAAACGTCACATTCCACGGCTCACCTGACTTCTGCACGTCCACTGTGACGTTTAAAACGTCACATTCGGGTGAAAAAACGTCACATGTGACGTTCAAAACGTCACAATTAGACGAGTGGACCCCTATTTTAAATTCATAACATGGTTACACAACAAAAAATCCCAGAACGGTTCTGGTGCGTTAAAGGGATAAACATTTTTCAAGACCTTACCGAATCGGATGCCGACGCGCTCGCACGGATAACAAACTTCGTCACGTTAAAACACGGAGACACACTCTCCGCTGAAGGTGTTTATCTATTGAAAGAGGGTCGCATCAAAATTTATCGGACACCGCCTGAGGGCGAAGCGATCACCTTAGATGTGCTGGACCCCGGTGAGTTCTTTGGAGCGGTCAAATGGGAGGATGACACCGCACATCCGAACATCACCGCTGAGACATTTGCTGAGACTTCCATTGTCGGGGTTATAAGCACCCAGAACTTCCAGTATTTTTTAAAACGAAAACCGCATTTAGCCATGCCGCCGCAGAGAACTTTAGGAAGCCTTATAAAGAAGTATCTACCTTGGCGTTCAAAGGAACCAGCGGATTATAATCTTGTAACTTCATGTCAGAAACCGCCTCAAGGACTGACGAACCCTTTCCTGAACATTGCGCTCCGAAGTCCGGCATCCCGACTCGCACTCCTGTTACAAAACTGCGCCGAGGCACCGGAACACAGACGCGCAGCGATGGGGCGGAGTTCGCAGTGGATCGAACGTAAACTCTCGACGAGGCGGTTGGCACAACTCATCGGCAGTTCCGTTGAGAACATGGAAGCACTTCTCAATCAGTTTAAACAACATCAGATCATAAAGAAACGGTTTCGGCGGATTCAGATACTTGATCCGTGGCAGCTCAAAAAAATTGCCAACGCAAGAATGAAAACGCTACCGCCGCTTGAAACGCAGTCGGATTCTAACTTTCTACCAGATACGGAGCCTGCAACATCGGCACAGGCGGGTTTAAGCAACGTCGTTGATAGTTGAAACGGACGTTATTCCTCCACAAGGTTTTTAATTTATGGGCTTCATATCGCTCCGCTCCGCTTACGCTATATGCTTTGAGATTCCTAAACCGTAGCCTGCAACATCGGCGCAGGCGGATATACGGAAAGGCACATTATTTATCAAATTCACCTGACCGAACCGCAAGGTATAATTAAAAATTAAAAATTATGAGCAAGAAGAACCCTTATTTGCAGCTCGACCAGCAGATGGTCGGTGACATTTACACTTCGCGAGAAGTGATGGAAAATCTGACAGTCTTATGCGATGAATACGGTGCCCGGTTCGCCGGAACGCCCGAGGAATATGAAGCCGCAAACTTCATCGCTGCGTGTTTCAAACGCTACGGACTCCAGAATGTTAAACTTGAGACCTATCCCTACGCTGGCTGGACGCGTGGCGCAGCAACGCTTGAGGTCATCGAACCCATTCGTCGGACATTGCACTGTATCTCGCTACCCTACTGCCCCGCTGCAGACATCACCACGGAGCTCATCTCTGTCGGATGTGGAAGTCCTGACGAATACACCGCAGTCGGTGATACCCCTACCGATAAACTGGTTATGGCGAAAAGTGCCTCACCCCCAGATCTCGGAAGATGGGTCCATCGCAAGGAGAAGTTTGAACGCGCCGTGCTCGCAGGCGCGAGTGGATTCATTTTTGTCAGTGAACATCCCGGTGTCGGTCCCGAAACGGGAAGCCTTCAAAATGACAGGCGCGCCCCTATCCCCGGCATATCCGTTTGCAAAGAGGATGGCGAATTCTTGGCGCGGTTGATCGCACGAGAAAATGGAAAGGTAACACTGAAACTCCAGACAACGGACATCAATGAACCGCGGACCTCATGGAACGTCGTCGCAGATTTGCCCGGTAATGAAAACGCCGAAGAAATGGTGGTTGTCGGGTGCCATTACGACGGACACGATATTTCACAAGGGGCACATGACCCCGCTTCAGGCATGGTATCCGTCATAGAAGCCGCTCGTGTGCTATCCACGTATGCTGCCGATTCGCTCAAGTGCACCATCCGTTTCATCGCTTTCGGAACCGAAGAGATCGGGCTTACCGGTGCGTTCCGTTATGTCGATGCACACGCCTCGGAGTTGGATAACATTCGGTTCATGCTCAATATGGATGCGGCAGGCGGTTCAAGTCGCAAGGGCATCGTTCTTCACCACTGGGACGCGTTGGACGCCTTCTTTAACACCGCACGTGAGCAGATGCACGCTGAAATGCCGGTTGGACAAAAGGTGCATTCCTACTCCGACCATTTCCCGTTTTTCCTCAAGGGAGTGCCCTCAAGCCACATGGGTGATCCAGAGGCACCTCCTGGGGGTAGAGGCTTCGGTCATACGGCGTATGATACACTGGATAAGGTAGAATTGGAGAACCTACGGGCTGCCAGTGCGGTTGGTGCCAGAGTCGCACTCCGCTGTGCAAATGCCGATGATTTTCCCGCCAAACGTAGAACGTCAGAAGCCGTTCAAGAGATTGTTGACACGGATCCAGGGTTAGAGGGATATAGAATCTCTCTCAAACTGACCGGCTAAGTTATGGACACTACACATTATCCAATTAAACTCTCAATCTTCATTTCAATACTTGTAGGCGCACTTTGGAGCAGCGCCTATAGTGCGGGGACACACAAAGAAGCGGCACAAAGTGCTGTTACAATATCACGGCGCACCGCAATTGTCACAGCAGTCGCGAAGGCGAGTCCCGCGGTTGTCAATATCAGTGCCACCCGGAGCGTTGAAACGCGGACCTCCTTTGACGAATGGTTCTGGGGCGAGATTACCCTTCCGCGCAGACGCGCCTTACGAGAGGTCGGTTCCGGCGTTATCGTTGATCAGAAGGGACACATCCTGACGAACTATCACGTCATCAGAGATGCCGACAAAATTACCGTCACCATCTCTGATGGACGGGAATTTGAGGCACAGATTGTCGGATACGACCCTTTCTCAGACCTTGCCCTCTTAGAGGTTGAAACAGACGGGGTATCTCTACCAGAAATTCAGTGGGGCAATTCAGATACCCTTCTGATCGGTGAATGGGTCGTCGCAATCGGAAATCCGTTCGGTTTGTCCCTCGGCGACGCGCAACCCACGGTCACAGCTGGTATTGTGAGTGCGACACAGCGCATACTCACCGTGGAAGACCTGTATCATGAAGATCTGATTCAAACGGACGCTTCCATCAATCCGGGCAACAGTGGTGGCGCATTGGTGAACATTCACGGTGAACTTATCGGTATAAACACCGTCATCCGTTCAACGAGTGGCGGGTCACAAGGGGTCGGTTTTGCGATTCCAGTGAATAAGGCGAGGCGGGTTGTCCAACAGATTACGAAGTACGGGAGCGTTATTCCCCCCTACTTCGACGTGGAGGTTCAGCCTGTAACTGAAGAGTTAGCAGAAAAGCTGTCAATGTCGCGCAACATAGGGGTCTTGGTGTCGGAAATAGGGAAACGCAGCCCGATTACTGATACGGGCATTAAACGGGGAGATGTCATTGTCGCCATTTCAGGACAACGGATAAAGGACGAACAAGACTTTAACGCACGCACGCGTCTGCTTCCACTCAATCAACCTGTTCAGTGCGAGTTCATCCGCCGTGGGAAAAAGCGGCAGACTGAATTCACACTGAAAACCCTACAATGGAATTATGCCCCCCCTGGATGGGGTATAGCACTTGCCCAACCTGATAAGGCGATGGCACAGAAATACGGGCAGCGCGGCGTTATTGTCACACACGTCGAGAAAAACAGTGGATTGGCGGACGCACTGGAACGTGGGGACCTTATCTACCAAATTGACGATACCGCAATTCATTCACTTGAAATTTTCAAAATTGTTGATGACCATATCCGTACCCAAAGTAGGACGCAAGTCTATTTTGAACGAGACGGGGTCTATCAAGCCGTTCCCGTCACTTTTTTTAATAGAAACAATCGGCGGAGATAAGTGTTTTATAGTTAACAGTTTTCAGTTTTCAGTTACAAGAGACTTCAGTTACCCAAAACCCAAATCGCGTAGCCTGCAACAACGGCGCAGGCGGATAACGCAAAGAAACGAGGATATCTTAACGCACCTGACCGAACCGCAAGGGACATTAAAAAATGAAATTGCAACTACCGACACTCATCGCCGTTTGTCTTGCTATCCTGCTCATTGGCGGTATCTACTTCTTCGGCAGAGACAAACCAGAATTGGGAATCGCCGTTAATTTGGAGAGTGAGGAATTCAAGCAACTCAGGACACATGCCACCGATGCGTTCAACGCAGGGAAATATAAACAAGCCATCGAACTTTACAGCGAAGCGTTAAAGATGCGTCCTGAAAACGCTGAAATCTATAACGACCTTGGCACCGTCTACTACGAGCAGGGTCTCAAATACGCTGGACCGAGTTGGCCCTCGTGGGAGAAGGAGTTGAGAGAAGACTCCGTTGATGAAGCAATAGCGGAACTTAAAGTCGCAGTTGACAAAACAGCGTCTGGCACCATTACGTTCAAAACACGAGACGAAGCCATCGCTGACGCCCTTGAACAAGAGGCGGGACAACTCGGCGGAGAGGTATATAGACAGCGTTGGGAAAATGAAACAACGCTTAACATTCTAATTGGACAGACGAAGATCTATCTGCTGCGCGCTCGCGACCATTACATCCGTGCGTTGGATTTAAAACCAACACATAGTGTCGCCTATCGCAACCTCGGTTCATTTTACATGAAGGTAGGCAGAACCGATAAGGCACTTGATTATTATCAAGAGGCATACAAATTGGATCCAAGAGACGCTGAGTTAGAAGAATACCTGAACCAGTTCAGAAAATAACTTTCCCTAACCGGTAGGTGCAGTTTCCTAACCGCACCGGTACTTAAGTGCTTTTGAAGGATACAGCGTCATGCATCACAAACGCTGCCCAAATTGTGGATTCTTGAACCCATCGTTCAAATTTTGCGGTGAATGCGGAACGTCCCTTGAAAGTCCCGCACGTCCACGCCAAATTCCAGCAGTCGATACCGCTGTCATGGAAGATGCACTACCGCATCGGGCAGAACATCGCCAGTTAACCGTCCTTTTCTGTGATATTGTTGACTCCACCGCCTTTTCTGAAAAATTGGATCCCGAAGAACTCCGAAATCTTTTAGAGGTATACCGGACGTGTATCATGGAGGTGGTTTTAGCACAAGATGGACATATCGCACGGTATTTCGGTGATGGTATCCTCGTCTACTTCGGCTACCCAATCGCACACGAAGACGCCGCACACCGCGCCGTCCGAGCCGCGTTGGGCAGCGTCGCCGCCCTTGAGACACTCAACCCGTATCTGCAGGCCTCCTTTGGTGTAGAAATTAGGGTCCGACTGAGTATTGACACAGGACTTGTTGTCGTCTGGCATATATCGGGGGATGCATCGCCTGAGGCGATTGATATCGTCGGTAAAACACCGAATATCGCTGCGAGAATGCAAGCGTTAGCGACACCGAACAGCATTGTCATTGGAGATACAACCCATCAATTGGTTGAAGGCTTTTTTGAAACTGCTGCCCTCGGCACTTTCCCGATCCGTGGTATTTCACAACCCGTGAATGTGTATCAAGTATCCGGTGAAATTCCAGCCCAAAGCCGATTGGATATTGCCAGTGAAAGTGGATTGACCCCCTTAATCGGACGGGCGCGCGAGGTTGAATCGCTCAAACACAGATGGGCACAGGTGCTCGCATCTAAAGGGCAGGCACTGCTGATTGAGGGCGAAGCCGGCATCGGAAAGTCAAGATGTCTGCAAGTCATTCAAGAGCACGTTGAGAATCATCCAGAAGCGGTGACTATGGAATGCAGGTGCTCTCCGTATTACCAGAATAGTCCGCTCTATCCTATTCTTTCGCTGTTCCAAGAGCACGTTGTGCAGTTCTCAAGCACGGATACCGCACAGACGCGTCTTGACAAACTTGAAAATTTACTGCGCGACTACAGGATCCCGACCGTGAGAGATGATGCAGCGTCCCCTTCAAATTTTGATGGTGAAGCACAGGAGCACGCGCCAGAGACGCTGCCACTTCTCGCCGAACTATTGGAGATACCTCTTGAGGTACAACAACAAACGGGAACCGGTGTAGGGGCTCGTCCATACAGTAGACCTGTTGAACAGGACACATATCCATCGGGTTGGGGACGCAGACAGCGCCGACAGCAGACTTTGGAAGTCCTCGTTCAAGTGCTACTGAAGATGGCTGAACAGAAACCGATACTTTTTGTCGTTGAAGATCTGCACTGGATTGACCCGTCCAGCATAGAGTTTCTTACACTCTTGATTACACGGATCGAAAATGCTCGGATTTTCGCAGTTTTGTCCTGTCGCACCGGGACCCAACGCTTTCGGGAGAGTTCACAGGCTGAGGAAAGCGGTCAGTCTCTACAGGATGAAACCTCCGATAGCGATCTTGAGAGTTCTGTGCTTGATACAGAGATGCTGGAGCAACTGCTACGTCCAGAGTGGACAAATGCGCTGACGTTGGCAGCACTCACGCCTCCACAGGTGGAAGAGATGATTCAACACGTCGCAGGGGACACGGCACTGCCATCGGAGGCACTGACACGGATTGTCGAAATGACCGAGGGTGTCCCTCTATTTGTGGAGGAACTCACCCAGATGATGTTGGAAGGCGATACGTTGACCTCCGACGTGTTCGGTGTAACAGATCCACGCTCTCAAACAATGGAGGTGCCTGTAACGCTACAGGATCTACTGACAGTAAGATTAGACGAACTCGGTCCCGCGAAAGAAATCGTCCAACTCGGCGCAACCCTTGGAAGGGAATGGACCGCAGAACTATTACACGAGGTCGCTTCTGGGCTTTATCCGAGAAATCGTCTTTTCGCGGATTTCGCGACTCTGAAAAGTGAGTTGAACACACTCGTCAGTGCCTACATCCTCAATCAAGACGAAATGGCTGACACTCAACTCCGCTATACATTTCGACATCCACTCCTGCGTGAAACAGCCTATCAATCTTTACTCAGGAGTAGACGGCAGCGGTATCATCAACGAATTGCAGAAGTGTTACAAGGCGATGGCGGTTTCCAACCCGAATTGGTTGCTTATCATTACACTGAGGCAGGTCTGCCTGAAAAAGCGATTGACTATTGGCACCGTGCCGGGCAACGCTCACTTGAACGTTCCGCAAACGTCGAGGGGATTCGCCATATCACACAAGGACTCGCGGCACTTGAGCAACTTTCGGCGGACACCAATCTACGGAAGTTGGCGTCTACCGCTCAGCAAGAATTGGAACTACAGACGATCCTCGGCAGCGCGCTGATTGCAACAAAAGGATATGCCGCTCCGGAAGTTGAGGGTGCCTATACGCGAGCGAGAGAGCTCTTGGAAACCCTTGAAAGTCAGGAATCGATCTTAGGAAAGGATGCCGATACTTCGCTTGATCGCGTAAAGGACCTCCGTTTTCCCATTCTGTTTGGATTATGGCTCTCTCATCTCGTGCGCGGACGCTTCCTCTCCGCACATGAACTTGGTGAACAGTGCTTTGTAATTGCCAAGCAAGCCGAAGACGCTGCCTTTGAGGTCGAAGCACATCGAGCCCTCGGCGCGACCCTTTACTATTTAAGTGAATTCAAAGAGGCGTTGGCACATCTTGAAGCAGGAATTGAACTGTATCAACCGCAGCAACACCCGGTCCCAACATTTCTACACTTCGTAGCGGATCCCGGGACGACCCTGCTAGCGTATTCTGCCCCCCTCTTATGGTGTCTTGGCTATCCGTTGCAAGCAGAAGAACGCCTTGTCGAAGCCGCGAAGATCGGGGAGGATAGAAACCATCCTTTTAGTGACGCTGTCTTGCTCCACTTTAAAGCCGTGCTTTATCAACATAAAAACGAAGTCGAGATGGTGGAGACCACCGCAACGCAAATGCTGCGGATATGTCAAGAACACGGATTTTCCCTGTGGGAAGCCGCCGCAACAGTGATGAAAGGCTGGGCACTCACAGAGTTGAATCGTTCGGAAGCGGGCATCGCGATGATACGTAAGGGCATTGCGGCATGGGAAAAAACACGAGCCGAACTACTGCTGCCGCTCTTTCTCACGCTGCTCGCACAAGCATATCAACGCGCAGGACAGTATACATTAGCCTTACAAACACTTGATTCTGCCTTGAGCGTCGTCACACGAACGGGTGAGCGTGCCTATGATGCGGAACTCACTCGTCGGAAAGGCGAACTCTGTTTTGTCCTCGGTAAAGAGCCCGAGGCGGTTGGTGAGAGGGAATTCGGGGTTACAAACCCCTCCTACAACACTTTTGAGAAGGCTGAATCCTATTTTCAGGAGGCATTAGCAATAGCACGCCGACAAGGCGCAAAATCTTGGGAACTCCGAGCCGCTCTCAGTCTGAGCGAATTGTGGTGCACGCAAGACCGTTACCGGGAGGCGTACAATTTACTGAGACCGATATACGTATGGTTTTCAGAAGGTTTTGAGACGAAAGATCTCCAGCACGCAAAGCACCTATTGGAAAAGCTGCAGGTGGCATTAAAGTAGCTGCGTTTGAAATGACGAACCAAAACGGATAGCCTGCAACAATACGCAGAAATACGCAGAAATACGCAGAAATGCCCAAGCAAAGACCCCTATCAAAAACCCCAAGCAAAAATACGCAGGCGGATATACGCACAGTAACCTTCGTTACCCAATTATCCTAACCGAACCGCAAGGAATAATTAAAATATGAGACTCGGTGTTGTTGGACTCTGTGGGGATTTTCGCACCCTCACATCGGATGAAATCGCAAAAATCAAAGCGTTGGAGTTTACCGGTTTAAGCTTCCATTTCAATAGCGCGGAGATTCCGTCTGTCCCACCAGATGCTGTCCCCCGCTGTGTGCAAATGTTAGAAACCGCGGAACTGGACCTTGTGCAATTCGGCATAACTTATGAAGAGTGCCTTTTCCATCCCGATGCCGATATCCGAAAAGCAGGTATCGCCAGCGTCCAACGTGGCATACCAACGGCTGCCGCACTCAACGCACACCATTATCTATTTCGTGCAGGGAGTCTCAATCCCGACGGGGCCTGGACCTCCCATAGAGATAACCATCTGCCAGCATCGATGGAGCGTCTGATTGACACATTGAAACCGATTGCAGAGCATGCCGAACGACACGAGTTGACCCTTGTTATGGAAACACATGCCGTTTCAATCATGGATTCACCCGAAACATGTCGTGAAGTGGTGGAGCGTGTCGGTTCCGAGAGGCTTCGTATCGTCATGGATTTCGTCAACCACTTCCAAACACTTCGGCAGGTCTATGAGAGCGAAGCACGGCTTAACCACATTTTTGATGTTATGGGACCGGTCGCACCGATGGCACATATTAAAGACATCAGCGTGCAGAACGGTTTAGTGCTCCACCTCAATGAGGAGGTACCCGGTGCGGGTGAATTGGCACTCGGTGTCGCATTAAAACGTTTTGAGGCACTCTACCCGAATGGCTACGGATTGATAGAACATCTTCCCGCAGAGAAAATACCACTCGCGAACGCGAATGTCCGGAGAATCGCCGCCGAAAACGGAGTTCATATTTTTTAAGGGTTGTCAGTCGTCAGTTGTCGGTTAAAAGGCTTTCCTCACCCCTATCCCCTGATTAAGGGGAGTCAAGGGTGAAATCTCTGTAGAAAGAAAATGGAGGCTTGATGATGAAAGGCTTTCTAAATACATTCATATGCCCCTCTTCACCCCGTAGGTATGAAATCTCTATAGGGAGAAGAGCATGCTTCATTCTTGTTTCGATCCTTTTCATATTTCTGCACCCAGCGTTCGGACAAGAATCCAATGTCGTTGAGGAGGTCCAAAAACAGGCACAGAGTTGGTGGTCGAATTCGCAGGTCTACGTCGGTGTCATCCTCCTCGTTTTTATAATCAGTAGCATTGGATATATAATCAGGCTCTTTAAAAAGGATAAACTCCTTAAGAAGCTTCTGAATAAGTACGTCGTTTTTCAGATGAAGGACGGTCGACGGTATCGAGGCACCATGCGGCTGGAATTCACAGGCATGGAGATCATCTCTGAGGAATCCCGGCAGCGCGGACACGCCCCGAGTTACATTTTCACCAATGGTGAGAGTGATGAGGGGATCGTTGCCTATATCCGTTACCACGATTCAATGAATGAGCGTGAACTCAGAGAACGGGCGTGGGAACTTGAGCGCGTCTACCATCCACCCCTTATCTACAAAATTGGGCGAAAAATTCGGAACATGTTTATCGCGCTCAACGAGGCATTGAAAGAAGCCATTAGCATGGCATGGAGCAGTTTCACAAGAGGTGCGAACAAACGTTTAGAGAGGTATGCTAACGCCTATGAAGACACTGGCGGCAACCTCGAAAAAAGGCTCGGCAGCTTGGAAGATGAATCTACAAGTTACTTGGAGCAGGAGAGTTATGAGCGTTTAATCGAACGCCTGATTGGAACGCGCGTCAAAGTCCGAGTCCGTTTCGGTGAACACGCCGCTGAGTACACAGCTATCCTCAAAGATTACAATCAGAAACACATTGCGCTCATGGATGTGAAGGATAAAGACAACAACGGCTACACAGACGAATGGGAATATGAACACGAATTTAAGAAGGATCTCGCAAACCTCAACCGCCGGGACGACCGCGGCTTGCGGTGTCGCGCAGAAGGTGATGAAATCATCTTTGAAAACAATACGCCCTATACCATCCAACTCGGACGCATTCGGTTGACAGAAGACTCACCGAAGTGGGAAAAGAATTATGAGTACAAATACCATATCGGTGCCTTCAGTGTTCAAAGACTTGAGGTCATTCCTGTCATCAAGCGTAATATAGACCCTTTCGAGCGTGTCGCCATTCGAGACAGGCGCGCCATAAACAATTACAAGAAAATTTGGTTCAAGTTTCGCTCCTTCCGCGACGCGGATATCGTTTTCCCGCGCCGTTACTGCACCATCGTTGAAAGCGCAGAGAAATACCAGCCTGAGCTTTTCAGTCTTACCGGCTTGACAGATACTATTTTAGACATGCGTGATACAGAGAACATCGCTATTACCGATAAAGATGGCAATGCCGTCCACGGTATCAACGTCGTTCACGGGTATGTGACGAATATCAATGAGGAACGTATTGATTTAAAGGCAATTGATGCGAGTTATAGCCGAAGATGGAACGTTGAAAACGCGTTTCGCCGTTTTGATAACAAACTCCGCCATGGATTCCCTATCTACAAACGGCTTTTCCCCATAAACCGCGCCCGGATTACAGCGCAGGCTTCCGTCATTGAGCAGATACATAGCAACCCAATTCGACATGCAGCGTTAGCACCGCTTGTTTATCCGCAACCCTGTAACCTCAACACGTCGGAACAGCGAAAACGTAGACGAAAACGGATGCGACATCGAATTGTGAAGGGTATAAATGCTGCAATTTGGAAATCAGGAAACGGGCTTTCCAGAATGCCTGATATAAAACGTTCGGAAGTCCAAATCGCGATGCCGTTTAAACTCATGGCACTGACTGGGAATACATCCACTGTCGAGTTTCCAGTCCTCGAGCGTTTTGAATATGTTCAGGATCACCACATAATTTACAACTCAGTTCAAGATTTGCGAACCGATCGGTTGGCAAAAACCGATATTTTATGGATTGGCAACGGTGAGATTTACAAATCCGGCTACCGATTAAACATAGATACAGAACACCGAATTAAAAATTTCGTCAGCCAAGGTGGGGTCGTCGTCGTTTCCGGGCAAGATGTCAAAGCCAGTGCCAAGCAGCGCCGCGGCACAGGTTGGATTCCAGAACCCCTTACCGGCGTTGAATGTGAAGAGACTTATGAACTCTCTCCGACATCGCAAGGAAAACGCTCACGTATTTTCCAATATCCGAACCCCCTTAATGGGCATCACACCGATCCAGAGACCCAGGATCAACCCTTTATTCAACTGGATGATATGTGGTTGGATCCTCTTGGAAAATGGACATCTCTCGCCAAAATTAACACATCTGCGACGGGGCATCCAAAGAATGGATCTGAAAATGCCTCAGCGCTTTTACTCCTACCCTTTCAGAAAGGGTTATACATTGTCACCAGCTTGAAGAATGAAACGGAGGCAGATGTCCAAATCAACGATAAAATTATGGAAAACCTGCTCCATTTTTCCGTCAAATGGCTCGATCGGCAACGGACCTGGAATTAACTGGCACCCAACAACACATCAGTGAACGCCGCATCGCCTTCCGTAATAACCAACGCCACCGCTAAAACAACGATCGGCAGTTCCCCGTAGGGACTGGATACCCCGGTTTCCCCTACAACGTCCGCTAATTTCTGTTCGTCTTTCTGTGTTGTGACAATCAGATCCGCTCCTGTTTCTTGAAAAGCCGTGTATATATGCTGTTTGTCGGTTTCGGTATAGACATGGTGGTCGGGAAATTCCAATAGTTCCACACGCGCGACGGCACACCGCCTGAGGGTCGCAACAAACGCGTTCGGATTTCCAATGCCACAAACTGCGAGAACCCGTTTTCCCTTGAGTGCTTTTATATCATAGGTATCGGTTCTCGGAGGAATGGTTGTCGGTTCTCGGTTGTCGGTTCTCGGTTGAAAGAGGGGGTTTTTGCTTGGGTGTTTCCTCGCGTTAAACGAAAACCTCTTAGCTGAAAACTGACGACTGAAGGTTTCCTGCACAGCAGGCGCCTCCATGACCAATGGATAGCAGTATATCGGTTGGTGAATGCTTTCCAGGACCAAGGCGTTCGGTGCCAACGATTTTACCAATTTTTTGATATGTGTGGATACGTCAGGAATGTCTGCGTGTGTCAGTAAAATGAGGTCTGCGCGTTTTAGCGCGGAGGGTGGCTCACGTAAGGTTCCCGCGGGTAGCAATTTCTCTGGACTCCCGAACGGGTGTGTCACGGGAATCGTAAGAATATCGACATCCCGTGCAAGCTGCCGATGCTGGAATCCATCATCTAAGAGCAACACATCTACTTTGAAACGCTCAATCGCAACCCGACCTGCCAGATAACGACATTTTCCTACAAGAATCGGAACACCGCTGAGGTATCTCGCCATCATCTGTGCTTCGTCACCGCTTTCTATAGCCGAAGCACACACTTTTTCGCCGTCCGAGACGATCGTCACTTTTTCACGAAGCGGAAGCGAAGACATGAGCCTATAGCTCATTTTTTTGCCTCCACGGCGTTTATACCCGCGCAGCAGAATAGCGACGCGCATCCCCTCTCTTTGAAGATGTTTCGCAATAGCAATGACAGCAGGTGTCTTACCTGTCCCACCGACAACAATGTTCCCGACACTGATGACTCGACACGGCAACCTGCGTGCTTTAATCACGCCGCGAGTATATAAAATATTTCGGAATTGAACACTTGCCGTGTAGAGCCAACGCAATGGCGTTAATAAAAAGCGTAGCGGGGTAGTGAGAATTCTCTGCTGTAGCAAGCCAAGGCCGAAAACGTGTGTGAGTTTCATAGTGAATAAAGTTTGCAAGTGTACTAAAGTTGCGAAGTCTGTAAAGTTGAAAGAGGGTTTCCTAACAACTTTAGGCACTTTAGAACACTTTACAGACTTTTTGCAGTATCTAACACTAATTCCGCCGTCCGTTCAGCGGCACCGGCGGTACCGAGTTGTGCATGCACCGCTTGGAGTGCCTTCCGTTGTATCTCCCGTTTCTCTGGATTCCGCAGGAAATCAAGAGCCAATTCCGTCAAAGCGGACGGTGTTAGTTCTGTCTGTAGGAGCTCCGGGACAATGTCTTGTCCTGCGATAAGGTTAGGAAGTCCACTCCGTTCCAAAGGGGTCAACGACTTGACGATATGCCAGTTAAGCGATGCGGTCCGAAAGACGATGATCATCGGTGTGCCAATACACGCCGCCTCCAGCGTCGCCGTGCCAGAGGTGACCAACAATAGCGTTGATGCCCGCATTGCTGGATACGTTGCGTCTTCCACAATCGTGATGGGTGGAACCTGCAACCCTGATAAATTTTGCGCTTGCTGGTCCTTCGCGATGCGTTCGTGTGAGATTCCGGGGGCTAACGGGAGAACCCACTGGACGTTGGGGTAGACTTGAGCGATATTCGCCGCGGCACTTAGCATAACCGGTAAAATGTGTTGGATTTCGGAACGACGGCTCCCCGGCATCAATCCAATGACAGGTGTATTCTCATCGTCTGTGGGAGGGGTTTTTAACCCCGCTCCCTTTAGATTGAGATGTTCGCGTGCGGCGTGTGAACTGAGGGGGGTTTGTGCGAAATCAACAAGGGGGTGCCCGACAAATTCGGCATTCGCACCTGCATTTCGGTAAAATTCCGCTTCAAACGGGAAAATGGCGGCAACAACGTTAGCCCATTTTGCCAATTTTCGTGCCCGGTTTGCACGCCACGCCCACGCTTTCGGCGGAATGTAATACACGACGGGAACATTGTGTTTCCAGGCGAACTTCGCTAACGGCATGTTAAACTCCGCAAAGTCCACGAGGAGCAGAACGTTGGGGTGTTCCTCACGGATACGCTGTTTCAGACGCGCTTGTTTCCGAAGGAACATCGGTAGGACAGTGATAACATCCGCAAATCCCATCACCGCCGAATCTCGGATATGAAAATCGAGCGACACGGATGCAGTCTCCATCCAGTCTCCGCCCATACCAAAGAGTGTTATATCGGGACACAGTGCCGTGAGTCGACGTGCGACATGAGAAGCGTGCAAGTCACCAGAGGGTTCTCCAGCAACAATCATAATTTTTAAACTATTCAATCTGGTCACCGTTCCACTTCGTTTCCCGGTGGTTCTTCGGTGCAGTCCAACCATCTCTCAATGAAGACTACGTTTTCACTGCCAGGCACGCTGAGGGTTTCCGATAACTGACAGATATTCTACGGCATCATCCCCGGCACCTTCAGCCCGTCAGTCTCTTTGAAGCCGAACATCAGATTGAGGTTCTGCACAACGGCTCCCGCCGCGCCTTTACCGAGGTTGTCAATCGCTGCCATCGCGACGATTCGACGGGTCCGCGCATCCACCTCAAGCCCAACATCGCAATAATTGCTACCGAGAACTGCCTTCGTTTGCGGATATGTACCGGCTGGAAGTACCCGAACGAACGGTTCATTTTTATAGAAATTTGTGTAGATAGCAACGGCTTCCTCTGTGGTGATTTCTTCTGTGAGCTGCATATACACAGTGCTAAGGATACCGCGTGTCATCGGGACAAGGTGGGGTGTGAACGTCACGCGAACGGGTTCAGATGCGACAGCACTCAACTCCTGTTCAATCTCCGGTGTATGCCGATGGACACCGATATTGTAAGCGATAAAATTGGATTCTCGATTCGCGTAGTGCGTGTTTTCACTCGGCTTCGGACCAGCCCCAGAAATGCCCGACTTTGAATCAACGATAATGGAATCTAACGCCACGATCCCGTGCTTCAGGAACGGCATCGCTGCGAGTATGGCACTCGTTGGATAACACCCTGGGTTCGCGACAAGTTGAGCGGAACGAATGCAGTCACGATAGCGTTCCGGCAGTCCGTACACAGACTTAGACATGAGCGATGTACTCGTGTGTTCCACATGATACCAAGCTTCGTAGGTTTCGGCATCTTCTAGTCTATAATCCGCACTGAAATCCACGATGCGTAAGCCTTGTGCTAAAATCTGCGGCACGAAGGACATCGCCACTTTATGCGGAACAGCGAGCACAACGACATCTACTCTATCTTTGAGGGAGTCAATATCTAAGGCTTCAAATTTGGAGGATAGAAACCCGCGGAGATTCGGGAGGACGCTGTCGATACACTGCCCTGCGTAGGTCTCGGACGTGCAGAGTGCTATCTCCAGTTTGCCAGGGTGGTTGACGAGGAAACGCAGCAATTCGCTACCGCTATACCCCGATGCACCGACAATTCCAAGTTTTATCATGTTTTTAATTTACCTTGCGGAGAAACGACGTGCGTTTTATCTATCACGTGCCTTTTTTAAATCCGCCTGCGTGTTTTTGCTTAGGTATTTCTGCGTATTGTTGCAGGCTACAGGTTCCGTTTAAAGTTATAGATTATGTTAGGAATTGTAGCACATTTCGGGCGAAATGTCAAATTATTGCCACCGATAACTCGTCACGAAAAATAAATTGACAGACCACTGTATACGCGATATAATAGCCATCGGTTATCGGCTATCGGCTGTCAGTCAAGAGATATTTAGGGCATCAAAAAATAGTGCAACCGCCACAATCATCCCCTGATGGTTTCCGACTGCTGACGACTCAGACTCTCCCACGCGCTTCAAAACTTTGTATCAGTAGGCGTAGGCGAGTCTGAACTTATAAAAAAGGAGATTACTATGAAATTGGCACGATATGAATTAAATGGAACAATCAGTTACGGCAGTGTCTCAGGAGACAGTCTGAGCGTCCTATCGGGATGCCCGTTCAGTGAATATAGCGAGACAGGAGAAACCGTCGCATTGGCGGATGTCAAACTACTTGCACCCACTACACCCACAAAGGTATTGGCTGTCGGCTTGAACTATCGGAGCCATCTGGACGGTGCTCCAGAACCGCAAAATCCTGAAATCTTTATCAAAACGCCTTCCTGTATCAACGACCCGGAGGGTAACATAGAATTGCCCGATGGCGATGATGACATCCACGCCGAAGGAGAACTCGTGGTCGTCATGAAGGAACAGACCCGAAAAGCAACCCCAGAAGAAGCAGCCGCCAATATTTTGGGCGTAACCTGTGGCAACGATGTCAGTGCACGCACATGGCAGAGCAACGACTTGCAATGGTGGCGTGCCAAAGCATCAGATACTTTCGGTCCCATCGGTCCCGTCATCGTTACTGACCTTGACTATACCGATGCACAATTGGAAACCCGCATCAACGGTGAAGTCGTTCAGAAGCAGACGACTGCCGATCTCATTTTCCCAGTGACAACGGTTGTCAGTTTCATTTCACAGGCGATTACCCTCGAACCGGGGGATGCCATCTTTACCGGCACACCCGGCACAACAACCGCATTGAAAGCCGGTGACATCGTCGAGATTGAAATTGAGGGTATCGGCGTTCTGAAAAACCCCGTCGTAGCGTAGTAATGGCAAAATTGAGGTTATTCCGAGAATTATTCCTGTTTTCAGACAACTGGAACTAACACTATGTCAACTTACATTGCCCACGGTGGACAAGACACCGTTATCACAACAGAAGAGAAACGCGCCCTCCTAAATGAAGCACTCCTCAAATTGGGCGGTATCCCGAAGAAGATATTGGTAATCCCGCCGGATATAACGCGCCTCCACTCAAACGCTGGCGAACTCACCCGACTGCTCTACGAATTATGGGACGCTGGCAACGGCACCATGTTTGATATCCTGCCCGCTATCGGCACGCATGCACCAATGACCGAACCACAGATTGCCGAGATGTATGGCGATCTGCCCAAGGCGACCTACCAGGTCCATCATTGGCGGACTGGGTTACACCACTTCGGTGAAGTGCCATCCGAGTTCGTACAGGAGGTTTCGGGAGGTAAACTCGACTACAGCATTCCTGTTGCCGTGAACCACCGTCTCGTAGGGGCTGGGTCACCCAGTCCCTATGAACTCATTATCTCCGTTGGGCAGGTGATCCCGCACGAAGTCATCGGGATTGCCAACGGATTTAAGAACATCCTCGTCGGTGCGGGTGGCGTTGAAATGATCAATAAATCCCATTTCCTCGGTGCCGTAGACGGGATGGAACGGCTCATGGGACGCACGGATACCTCTGTCAGGAGAGTGCTGAATTACGCACACGCACACTACCTGAAGCAACTCGGTATTGTGTATGTCATGAGCGTCATGGATGCCGATACCTCTGGAGAACGCGTCATGCGTGGTCTTTACGTCGGCGATGATGCACACACGTTTGAGATCGCTGCCGAATTGAGCAGAGCCGTCAATATGACGTTCTTAGACGAACCTTTGGCAAAAGTAGTCGTCTACTTGGATCCGAGGGAGTTTAAAAGCACATGGCTCGGCAACAAGGCGATCTATCGCACACGGATGGCGATGGCGGACGATGGCGAGTTGATTATCATCGCACCCGGACTCCGCGAATTCGGTGAGGACGCTGAAATCGACCGGCTCATCCGAAAGTACGGCTATCGTGGCACACCCGCGACGCTCAACGCTGTTTCAGAAAATCCTGAGTTGCAAGAGAACCTCTCCGCTGCTGCACACCTGATTCACGGCAGTCCCGAAGGCCGTTTCAAGGTCACCTATGCCACCGAACACCTCACCCAAGCCGAAATCGAATCCGTCGGCTACGAGTGGGCACCTGTCAATGAAGTGCTTGCCGAATACAATCCCGCAACGCTTGTTGATGGGTTCAACGAGGGTGGCTTTTTCTACATCAGTGAACCCGGACAGGGCTTGTGGGCACTCCGCTCGCGGTTTAGCGATTAGATAAATTCACATAGAAAAAAGGAAAACAGAATGCAACCCTTTAAGATTATTGTCGAAAAACATACCGATGGTTATGTCGCCTATCCACTGGGATTGAAAGGGGTCGTCATAGGACAAGGCAACACCTACACGGAAAGTGTTGAAGACGTAACTTCGGCAATTCGATTTTATATTGAGACTTTCGGAAAAGAAGAACTCGAAATCGAGGAACCCGCCCTAGACGTTTTTGTAACTGAAGTGAATATCTAATGCCTCGTTTTCCAGTAGATGCCCCAAAAAACAGAGTTATCCGCGCATTAGAGCAATTGGGATACCGTATAATTCGGGAACGGAATCATATTTGTATGGCGCGTGAAAATCCGGATGGAAGTCGAAGTATATTATACCATTTCTGATTGAAAATGCTTCAATAAACGAGCTCTTTGTAGCATAGGAGACCGTTAGCCTGTGC
>VXPE01000052.1 GCA_009839745.1 Candidatus Poribacteria bacterium | reverse complement strand
CGTAGATTGACCCGGCATCGTATATCTGCGCGTCCCATCCGCATTCATAGCGATCATGACGTTCGCACCAGCAGCTGTCGCAAACGCGGCGAGTCCTGACACATCTCCACCTTCAGCAAGTGCGACAATTAATTCACTTGCGGGTTGACCGACTTCGGCGAGTTTAACGCCAGCAGGGTGTGCTGCGAAAATGGCGGGAGATAGCGTTTGTCCGCTCTCACCGTGTACACCTTCTGTCAGGTTCGTGAGGGTAATCTCGAACATCTGGCTCGCCGGCATTTCAGGAGCAACCTCTTCGGCAGGGGCTTCTTCCTCAGCAGCAGGCTCTTCGGCTGTTTCTTCTTCAGCAGCGGGCTCTTCGGCTGCTTCTTCCTCGGCTGCTTCTTCTTCAGCAGCGGGTTCTTCGGCTGCTGGCTCAGCACCAGCGACGGTCACCATACCGTCCATAGTCGTCACTTCTAATGCAGCAGCAGTAGCATCAGCAAGTGTAACATCTGTCAAACTGATAGTAGATGCTTTTGCCTCAACAACTGTAAATGTTACGGTAGCGAGCGTTCCATCGCCGTCAGACGTAGCACCAATAGCAGCTGCCGCGATTGTGACGCTACTATCAGTTGTAGTAGGGGGCACTGGAAAGGCACCAGCAGGCAAATAGTCTGCATTCGCACCAGAAACATATTCAAGCGCGGTTGAATCAAAATTGACGGTTAACCCATATCCAGCAACACCTGCGCCGCCTGTTATGTTAATATTCACCATGAGTTCTTCCCCGGCTGCTGGGGATTCTACTTCAGCGGGGTCCACAGAAACAACGGCTGCACCGTGACTCATGGCTGTAAACCCTAAACACATTACAACAGCTAATAAGGAAAAAAGGATCTTCCTATTAAAAAGCTGGTCTTTCATAAGACACTCCTTCATAATTCATTTATATGTCTGACATTTCCTTACCTTCGGTAAAGATTATAGTCCCCCGTTTGACAAAAGATTTCAACCGCAATAAATATGGGAGATTCTTCCGCACCAGCGCATTGGAATCAGAGCGCAAGGTGAGTCGTTCAAATGGGACCTTAAAGGTTAAAAGATAAGTTTACCCTAATTTTAAAACGTTGTCAAATCAAATTCGGTTCAAATTTAAATAATTCCCGTAAATTAGGCGAACATACTCTTTGTTGTTTTTAAGTATAGCACAAACACCAAAACAAAACAAATTAAAAATAGTCTATTGGGTCACGCGAGGCGCCAGCGCGTTCCAAACATCACCTAATTCAGCAACAGCCTTGTAAACGGGATAGATGGCTTCCCACATTGCTTTACGCGCTGCGATAGCGGTGTCGTCATCATCTTCAGCGAGTGCTGCCTTAAGCTGTGTGCCCATCTCCCGCTGAACTGCCGCACAGGTGTGGGTGAGTTCTTCCAACAATTGTGCGGCGTGTATCTGGCGAGCAACGAGTTCCGCTACCGATACCTGCATATCGGGCTCAACATCGTAAGCACGAGAAGGGGTGAAATTGTGCGGGAGTCGTTCACCTTTTTCTGTCCGCGGCGTGTGCGTGGGGTGGATGTGTGGCGTAACAGACAGATACATTGTTATAGGTTCATCACCGAGGACTCGCACTGTGTGCGGTTGGTCTGCCAAAGCGACACACATTTGCCCTGGTCCGAGTTCTTCAGTTTCACCCTCAATCTCGAATTCGACGCGCCCTTCCAGAATTAGGAAAATTTCATGTCCCAAGTCATGACTATGAAGTTGGGCACTTTGTCCAGGCTCCATCCTTAGAAATCGAGAGCGAATTTGTGGTGTCACCAATATATTCCGTATATCTGTGCGGTAATCGTAAACAGGAAATCCCATTGTATGCCTCCATGAAGTTTTGATATAAATATACAATGTCCCATAAAAATTAACAAGGTAAATTAGGGAGTCAATTTACTTTTTCTCTTGACACGCTTTCTGAGCATGCTAAAATATTTGCTAAAGATATAATATCTCATTTCTTGAACTGGAAGGACATAAATTATGGATTTGATACGCCAACCGCCACGTCGCCCTTCAAATCTCGGAATCGCCGGGATCGTAGGTGTGGCACGGATGACAGACAAGGCACGCGCACATAACGCAGAAACTCTCGGCGATTATATCTACGGTGAGAGTTCCGGTTTGGATCAGCGCGTCTTAACGTTTTTAGGGATTTCCGCCGATGCTTACGCCGAAGCGGTTGACGAACACGATGATGCTGCTCTGGGACACTGGGTGCTTGAAACAAGTGGAAAAACCGCAGCAGAGATCGCTGAGTTTAACGATGCCGCCCTCAGCCAACTCCCCGACACAGAGGGACACAAACAACGGTTGAAGGAGCGACTCGCTCGCTTTGCCCCAGGCAGAACCGATATTACAACGGTATTACAGTCGATGGAACTCGACGATTGGGGAAGTTTCTGGCAGGTCGACCTGACTGCTGGTCCACCCCGTAGCGCACGTGCCAAAGATGTCGGTGGCATCTGCGGTGTCGCGCGGATGACAGACAAGGCGCGAGCAGAACGCGCAGGCAAAATCGGTGAATACCTATATGGGGAGGCCTCTGGACAAGACATCCGTATTTTAGCATTCCTCGGTATTTCCGCTGCTGATTTTCAGGAAGCAGCGGTCAACAACCCGAATAATCTCGAACTCGGTGCCTGGGTACTGGAAAACTGCGGTAAATCGCAGGACGAAATCGATGAATTCAATCAGACGTTGGTAAACTACGGACCCAACGAAGCGACACGGGAACGGTTTGAAGCGCGCTGTCAAGAAGTAGATCCGACCCGCACAGACATTACCACATGGGTTATGCTTCAGGACGTGGACGATCAGTTGAGTTTCGGTATTGTTGATCTCAACCGCCGCGCGCCACGAAGTCCCTACAACACGGATGTCTACGGAATGGTTCAACTTGCACGGTTGATTGACAAAGGGCGCGCCTCTAATAGCAACACGCTCGGTGCTTATTTTTACGGTGAAGATTCGGGGATCGATCGGGCAACGCTGGGTTTCCTTGGTATATCTGCAGCAGAATTTGCTGAAGCATTGAAAACGTCGGCAACCGATGCAGAGCTTGAGGCGTGGCTGAAGGCGAATCATCCGAAAAATGAAGCAGATATTGAAGCCTATAACGAACGGATGATCCAGATGGGTCCCACGGATGAACGCTACACGGCACTCATGGCGAAAATGATCAGCCGAATTGCTCCAGAGCGTACGGACATCAATACATGGTTCGCACTGATGGCACTTGACGATGAGAAGACATTCACGCTGTAAGCAAGGCAACAATTAACATATAAAGCTGCCAGCACGTTCAGTTTGTTACAGGCGGGCAGCTTCTCTTTGTTTAGGTGTAGCCTCTCTATGGAGCATAACCAATGCCAATAGAACAAGTACTTCCCGCCGAGCCACTACCTCCAGACCCCTTGAACACCATCTCGGAGGATTTTTATCAAAACGGTGTAACGATTATCCGAAACGTGCTCTCACGCGAAGAGTGCGAACGGATTGTTGCGCGCGTTGACGAAATCTTTGCCGAACCTTACTTCATGCATAAGCGGAATGTCAAAGGTTCTCGACAAGATGGTAAAGATCCTATCGTGGTGCATCGCCTCTTTGAGTGCGACCTCATGTTTCGAGATCTGCTGGTGCGCGAACCGATTATCAGCATTGCTGAAAGTGTATTAGGTGAGCACTGTCATTGTATCGCTCAAGGGTGTATTCTCAACCGAAAAGATTTAGGGATCAACCGGTTTCATATCGACGATGGTGTAGAATTTCCGATCACACCAGAGATGGAACGGCACGATCCGAGATTACGGATGCCCGTGCTTCGTATGTCCGTGCAAATCGCACTGACCGACCAAGATGATGTTAAATACGGTCCGTCCCAATTCGTTCCGGGTAGCCATTACTCCGGACAACAACCCGATGATTCGGAACATCCAACCTTTGATGGCAAAACACCTGTTTCACTCCTCATGAAAGCAGGCGATCTCTACCTACTTAATGGGCAGACGTGGCATCGAGGGGCACCGAACCAGACGGATCGCGTCCGTTATCTGTTTCATCAAGTCTACGGGCAACGCTTTGTCGCACAGCGGTTCTGGCCCTACCTGAATTACCGTATGCCGGATTACGTCTTGGAAGGTGCCGATGAACGACTGTTGCGGGTTCTTGGCAAACATCCGGAAATGGCTTACGGATAAAGAGGGGTGCGAGATAATTTACATGGAGTCCGCAAAACTAATTTTAGGATGTGGTTTGCATCCTATTACAAAGTCATTTATTAACATTATGTGTATTTTTATGTGTATAACAAGTGGCGGAAAGACAAGGAATGGCTCATCCGACACTGGGAAGATAGAATGGGGCTACGCACCGGAGAATGGACCGGACGTTTGGGCGGAACTTAGTCCGAAATATATGCTCTGTGCTGTAGGGAAACATCAATCACCCATCAATCTCGTCAACCCCACGTCCGCAAATCTCCCGCCCATTCCCTACTATTACGACAATCCAACACGTATGGACATCCGCAACACCGGTCATACGATTGAAGTCGTATACCCAGAAGGGAATTGGATCGAGATCGATGGTGTGCGGTATCAGTTGCTCCAATTTCACTTTCACGCCCCGAGTGAACATACGGTGGCAGGTAAACTCTTTGAAATGGAGGTGCATTTCGTTCATAAAAGTGAGGAGGGCAACCTGGCAGTCGTTGGAGTGCTAATCGAGAAAGGTAGCCACAATTTCGCCTTTGACCCTGTCTGGGCACATCTGCCCAGCACCCCAGGTGAAACGCAACGCGTTGAAAATGTCACCGAGGATGGCAGTTTGATCGTCAATCCGCGTTTTATGTTCTCACCAAATGATCAGGTAGAAGATATATCTCCGTCGTATTTCGGAAGTTCCTACCGCTACGAAGGTTCACTGACAACCCCGCCTTGTTCAGAAGATGTCAAATGGATTGTGCTGACAACCCCGATCGAGATGTCTGAAGCACAAATTGCAGCGTTTAAAGCAATTATCCATGACAACAACCGGCCGGTCCAGCCCTTGAATGGACGGGAACTACTCGTGGATGTTGAGGCAAACGAATAGGACGCAATTACCTATTATTTATCGCATTCGATAATGCCTGTTACATCTCCGCAGTCAGAGAAGTTTTAGACACATTTTGCATCCACTATAATATCGGAGCATACCCCAAAGGAGAGAACATCATGTTTATCGCAACTTACAACGCCATCTATGCCGTTGGAGATGATGGAAATAGTGAACCTACCCTCGCCTATGAAGGTATTCTTGGCGGAATGGCACCTCATGGTGCGATGGTTTCACTGTCAAGCGGCAAAACTGTGGTGTCTGCTTTGTCGGATGGAACACTACTCGTTTTATCGGAGAATGGTGAAAAACGAATCCCAACAGGTATAGCGGATCCAATCGCTGCGTTGCTTGTTGTTCGTGAGGATCCGTTGACCCTGCTCATCGGAACAGATGAGGGTGCTTATGTCTATCGCCTCGTTGGAGAAGAGGGACCAGCTGAACGGGTTGTCGCCTTTGACGAATTAGAATGTAGGCAAGATTGGTATACGCCGTGGGGTGGTCCCCCAGCCGTGCGGACTTTTGCTAAAACCCAAGACGGCTTTTGTTACGCAGATATCCACGTTGGAAGTATCATGCGTTCCCACGATGAAGGGATTTCCTGGGAACCTGTCACGCCGGAACTTCATGAAGATGTCCATCAGGTCACTACGTGTCCTGCAGACGATAATCGAGTTTACGCGAACACGCAAAACGGTGTTTATGTTAGTGCTGACCGTGGGCACTCCTGGGAACATCGGTTTCACGGTTTACCGCGTCGTTACGGCACGGCTATTGCTGTACACCCAATAGACCGAGACCTACTGATCGCCACAGTCCAAAGCGGACCGAGAGGCGGTGGTGCTTGGCTCTGTCGTTCAGAGAATGGCGGCGAGACATGGACGCAACTCAACGACCAACTCACAGAACCCACCGATCGGATTAGTACGGGCTGTATCGCGTTTACATCCGATGGCACAGCATGGGCAGTCATTGGAAAAACACTTTACATCGGTCAGGATCGAGCCACGATTTGGAGTCCCTTTTGGACAGCCCCGGAATACGATGGTGAGTACCAGCCCTCGTCCGACGAGTATTCTCTGTCCCATCTCCTTGAATATCCCATCCAGACCCTTGTTGCTTAACGCATCATTTTGGTTGGCGTTGAGAAAATACTAACCGTTGTCTATCCATGGCGCGGCACGAAAAAACTTCGGCTCCATTTTGAAAACCGTGAAACCTCTGAACACGGCACCTTAAGCAAAGCAAGAATGACCGTCCGGAAGTCGGAGGTGTCGGCGATGTTTCGATACATCCAAGCAAACCACCCCGACGTGGCAACAGTGCGGGGTGGATCTTGGCTTTACAACATACCCACCTACCTTAGGCTCTTTCCACCAGACTATGTTAAGACGGCGAAACCCGTTGGTTATGAAACCACGTTTTGGGCATTGTGGGGACAGTTTATCGCCCGCAAGGGATCCATTCGACAACCGACTGCCTCACAGTTTTTGGATTGCCTTAGCAGACAAAAAACGGTTGACGGTTGCCTTCAATGCTTTCCCTACCAAGTCCTGAGACCTGAATGTTCTGTCGAAACGTTCTATGATTTCTATAGCCTATGAACTTCAAATAATTGATTTAACTTAGAAATCTTGATATTTTTTGATATTCGCGAAAATTGCGGGTATAATTAACACAATTCGTGCAATTTTTTGCGAATTTACTGCGATTTTTTTGACATTCGCGAAAATTGCGGGTATAATTAAAAGATAATGAGATTCGTTATCAATTTTTCAGGAACGTAATCTCCAACAAATGTTCAGACTATCGAGTAACCAAAGACCAAAAATGATAATGAGTCTCAATATCATGTTTAAAAAATCATATTCATGAAGAAACAATTGGCAAATTCTATAAGATTTCTCGCGGTTTGTGGAATGTTTATTTCACTCAGTGTCGGTGTTATTGCTGAATCAAATCCATTCTCGGTCTCTGGATACGGCGTGATTCACTACTCCCATTTCGATTGGGAGCTCGATCCAGGCAGACGCGCTGCTATTGACGTGGAACGCTTCGTTATCGCGCCGAAATACCGTATTAATGACACCATCCGACTCGAGTCGGAACTTGAATTCGAGCATGGTGGCACCGGTAGCACGATGGAATTCGACAAATTTGAAGAGTTCGGGGAATTTGAGACAGAGATCGAAAAAGGCGGCGAGGTCATTGTCGAAAAACTTGCCGTTGTCTTTTCCTTTCAGCCCTCCTATAACTTCCGCGTCGGGCATATCATTGTCCCAGTCGGCCTTGTCGCGAAACGGCATCGACCACAGCACTACTTTACGACAACGCGTCCGGAAGCGGAGGCACACATTATTCCAACCATCTGGCATGAAACAGGTATTGAAATTTTTGGATCGCTTGGTTCCCTGAACTATCAGGCACAAATTGTCAACGGATTGGATTCAACGGGTTTCAGTTCTCGGCACTGGATCGTTCGCGGACACCAACTACGATTTGAAACAATCAACGCCGAAGCACCCGCATTCGTTGGACGCCTCGATTATGTGTTTAATGAAAACGCTACCATCGGCCTCTCCGGTTATTACGGAGATACTGCGGCAAATCGACCGAAACCTGATGTGGATTTCGATGCACATGTTGGGATTGTGAGTCTCCACGGATTCTACGAAATGAATGCTGTGAAAGTTCGAGGGTTGTTCCTTTGGGGAACGCTTGAGAATGCCGATCAACTGTCTAAAGTCAACCGGACCCTCTCCAATAATCTCAATGCAAAGCGAACTCCGATAGGAAGTTCAGCCTTAGGTTGGTATATTGAGGCGGGTTACGACCTATTATCACTTTTCGGACAATCTAACAACAGCACGGAACACCAAGATCTGCAGGACACGCCGCCAGACCAGGTCTTAGATGTTTTTGCGCGTTACGACTATTACGATACGATGGCGAGTGTTGAAGGTATTATCTTCGACAATCCACGATGGGAAAGAGCTGCATGGACCTTTGGCGTTAACTACCATGTCCATCCAAAGATGGTTTTCAAGAGCCATTATTCCCTTCGTCAGTTAGCGGCAAAAGATAAAAACCGAGAAAATACCTTTTCGCTCGGTTTCGGTTTTCAATATTAATAAAAACATGGAGGTTTTTATGAAACTCTATAAGATTTGGACATTACTCTTTTGTTTACTACTGGCATCCGCTTTTGTTATTGGATGTGGCAGTGATGAAGAAACAGACGAGCACGATGAACACGATCACGCTGAGGCTTTTGATGCCACCACGATGCTCAACGATTTTGCGAATGGTCTCGTGTTATCCACCTATACCGATCTGGACAATAAAGCGGGGGAACTTTTAGCCGCTGTCAAGGCATTGGAAAGCGATACCTCGCAAGGGAATCTCGAAAAAGCGCAACAGGCGTGGATAGCCACGCGAATACCGTGGGAACAGAGCGAAGCATTCCTGTTCGGTCCCGTAGACACGCAAGGACTCGATCCGGCACTGGATAGCTGGCCGGTTGATCGTGTCAATCTACAATCCGTTCTGGACAGCGGCGATTCCTTAACAGTGGATTTTGTCGGTGGATTAGAAGATACACAGAAAGGTTTTCACACAATTGAATTCCTGCTGTTCCGCGAAGGAGACCAACGCAAAGCATCGGATATAACCGATCGTGAGTTGAAGTACCTCCTTTCGACGACAGAGAATCTCAAGGTAAGTACCTCTCAACTTCAGGCGGCATGGGCACCAGGCGGCGAAAATTTTGTCAGTGCAGTTGCCCAAGCTGGCACGGGCAGTGTTGTCTATCCCTCACAAAGTGCAGCAGTGCAAGAGATCGTCAACGGCATGATCGTCATTGCCGATGAGGTAGCGAATGGTAAGATCTCCGATCCCTACAACGAATCTGACACAACCCTTGTTGAATCTCAGTTCAGTTTCAATTCCATCTCGGATTTCCAAAACAACATCCGTGGGATTCAGAACGTCTACGGAAAAGGACTCAACGGATTCGTGAGCGGTCAAGATCCAGCGTTAGACGCTCGTTTCCAACAAGAGGTGCAGGCAGCGATTTCTGCTATCGGCGCAATTCCAGATCCGTTCCGGGATTCGATTACTGCGAACCGCGGTGCTGTCCAAGCTGCGATTGATGCTGTCAGCACGGTTCAACTGACACTCGAACAAAATATACTCCCGCTCGTCCAATCGAGTGAATTTAATTAATATAGTTTGTAAAGCGTTTAATTCCAAAAATGTAAACACGAAAGGGCTATTTCGTTTTTGCGGGGAACAGCAGAGATGCTGTTCCCGCACTATACATTTATAGTCTTATTGTGATATCAATAGCGAAAGAGATGAAATCTTTTTTTAGTTTACTCCCTCTAATCCTTTTGATGTCAATTTTGCTAAGTGCGTGTGACACCGAGTCACCCGTGGCTGTAGAATCGACACCAGTATTTGCAACAAGCGAGCTCTCCGGTGGTGAGACGACTGTCTTTGATGCATCAAGCCACGCGTTTTCAACCCCTGCTCCCAACCTTTCGACCTCGGCATTTGAAAAGCATTTGGAAGGCGATGTCGAATTTGAAGCCAATTTTGTAACAGCACCTGCGGAAGTAAACCCTGGACTGGGACCCATTTACAACAATATTTCGTGCATCAACTGTCATTCCCGGGATGGTCGTGGGCGACCACCAAAAGTTGATGAGAAATTCGTGTCTATGCTCTTTAGGCTCAGTCTTCCGAAGCCGGCAGATGCGATGGATGGACAACCTCCTATCCCCGTTCCGGGATTCGGTACACAACTTAACAACCGCGCCATTTTCGGAACAGCCCCAGAGGGTAAGATCAAAATTGACTATACCGAGCAGACGCTAACAACAGCAGACGGGACGCGTGTGTATCTGCGTTATCCGAATTACACATTTACGGAAACCTATCAACCACTGCCAGAAAACGTTGAAGTATCACCACGCGTCGCACCATCCGTCTTTGGACTGGGTTTGCTGGAAGCGATTCCTGAAGAAGCAATTCTTGCTTATGCAGATGAAAACGATGTCGATGGAGACGGTATCTCAGGCAGGCCGAATTACGTATGGGATGTCGTAGCCCAGCGTTACACGCTGGGACGCTTCGGGTGGAAAGCGAACCAACCGACACTGTTGCAACAGGTTGCAGCAGCATATCACGACGACATGGGTCTAACTACATCCCTGTTCATGACGGAAAACTCAGCGGGGCAATCGCAACTCACTGCCCACGACGCAACACCGGAAATTAGCGACGAGATTTTAGAAGTGGTGACGTTCTACGTTCAAACACTGGCAGTGCCAGCGCGACGCAATGTAGACGATCCACAGGTTAAACAAGGCGAAGTCCTTTTTGCTAAAGCACAATGCGCCAGTTGCCATGTTCCGACGTTAAGAACCGGTGTCTTAGCAGGCGTCCCTTCAGTGAGCAACCAGACAATTCAACCGTTCACGGATATGTTGTTACACGACATGGGACCCGATTTAGCGGACAATCGTTCCGATTTTCGTGCCAACGGTCGCGAATGGCGGACCCCCCCACTATGGGGTATCGGTTTGGTGAGAAGGGTTAACGGTCATACCAACTTCCTCCATGACGGCAGGGCGCGGGACTTAATGGAAGCGATTCTCTGGCACGGTGGGGAAGCGGAAGCATCACGTCAAGCCGTTGAACAGATGTCTAAGGAAGAACGCGACGCTCTCATTGCGTTCTTAGAATCACTGTAGAACAGACAAACTCCATCCTCAATTTTCAACAAGGAGAAGATTTTGATGATAACTGTTGCGAACCGAATTTATGTCGCCCCTAAATACCAAGATGCCTTTGAGGAACGGTTTCAAAACCGAGCCCGTCTCGTTGATGGAATGCCGGGGTTTATCTCGAATCAAGTTTTGCGCCCTGTCAACGAGGGTGATCCATACATCGTTTTCACACTCTGGGAATCACGACAGGATTTTGAAAACTGGATAGAATCGGAGGAATTCCGCAAGGGACATGCCCAATCCGGCACGTTGCCTAACGAAGCGTTCACACAATCAAACAAACTCGAACTTCATGAGGTGTTCCTCGATTCCGCTCGACCTGAGTTGAAGGAGGAGCCCCACGGAGGTCCCTTCAAGGTTCACTAATACAAGTCTATCCACGAAATTATAGCGTTCGATGTTACCTGATAAAGGCAAGTCGGAATCAAGCGCGTTTACGTCTCGCGTCAAAATATAAAAGCGTTTGAAATCGGTTCTAACATGTGATACACTAATAGATGCAGAAATAAAAAACCAAAATTCTAACACCTCATCATTAGGAGATATATTATGAGTCAAGTAACGAACACCGCAATCATCGAAGAACTCACTCGCGTCTATTGGCTTGAGATAGAGGCAACCATCAACTATCTCGCTATTTCTGTGGATTTGGATGGTATTCGTGCAGAAGAGATTAAGAAATCTCTTGCAACAGACATCCAAACAGAAATTACACATGCCCAAGAATTAGCAAATCGTATCAAAGAAATCGGCGGCAGAGTGCCGGGATCGTTCGGTTTTAAAGCCGAACAAGCATCGCTCCAACCCCCAGAAGATTCTACAGACCTTATATCAACAATCCATGGGGTTATTGAGACAGAAAATCTCGCGTGCGATCAATACAATAAGATTATCCGTATGTGCGATGGAATAGATTACGTCACGCAAGACCTCTGCATCAAACTCCTCGCCGATGAGGAAAAACACCGCCGAGAGTTTATCGGGTTCCTCAAAGAATTTGAGAAGGAATGAACTCATCAGAACAAGTAGGAAATAACAAACAACGGGCATCACTGTCCGTTGTTTATTTTTTTAATGATCCAATCTGTTTAACATGGCATCTGTCTATTCCGTCCGCAGTCTGGGATCTAACGCATCACGGACGGCATCGCCGAAGAGGTTTGCGGGTAGCACCAATCCAAACATAAATGTAAACGCTGCGGTGAGATTCCACCAAACAACCGGGTCGCGAGCGAGTTCTAAACGCGCTGTGTTAATCATATTGCCCCAACTTCCTGTTGTCGGTTCAACACCGATTTGGAGATAACTCAGCAACGCCTCTGTCAATACCAATCCACTAAAGCGTAAGATCGTGGTGATCAATACGATATGCATGAGGTTCGGAATGAGATGCTTGAGAATAATGAGTCCACGATGGACCCCAAAGGCTTCGGACGCTTGGATGTACTCCAATTCCCGGAGTTTCAAGGTTTCACCGCGTAGGATACGACACAACCCTGTCCAACTTCTGATACCCATGATGAGACAGAGATTGAATAACCCCTGTCCAAAGAGGAGCATGAAGGCAACGATAAGGAGGATAGACGGAATGGAATCGAGTGTGGCGTAGATGTACTGAACAGCATCATCTACCCACCCCCCAAAATAACCCGCGATAACACCGAAAAATATGGCGAATGGCACAGCAATCAAGGTCGTAAATCCACCAATAACGAGTCCAGTACGGATGCCTTTTAAGGCACGGTAGAGGACATCATTGCCCACTTTGTCAGTGCCAAGGAGATGACTCCGGGGATACTGAAGCGGTGGATAGTCGCGAACCGTGCGCCCATCAGGTGTCTGGAGGGTGCTTTTCGCATACAGATGCGTTGCGAAGGGGGCGGAATAGGTTTTTTCGGTGCGTTCTCGAAGCGGTGTGCAAAGCCTATCCAGGAGGCTTAAACCTCTCGGTCTATAGACAATGTCACCCTTCTCATTTCGAGTGAGTGTTTGGTCGGTCTGCCGGACGAGCGGGTCACGCCAACCGATGCTATCCAACCCACCGACAAGGAGGTATCCCAAGAGAACGAAAAGACAGACAATAGCGAGTCGGTTTCTGCGAATTTGTCGCGCGGCGTTGCGCCAGTACTCTTGCTGGGAGGCATATCGGAGGAGCCACCCCGCACCGACAAGGCATGCAATGATGATGAGATTTTGATAAGCATCGGAACGCCAAACCCAACTTAACCGATCATCAATGCCGATGTCTGGATCATTTATCCCGATGAGAAAAATAGGCATTTTTTAATTATTCCTTGCGGTTAAACAACGTGGGTGTTTTTGCTTGGGTGTTTCCGCTAGAACTTTAGCATCCCTTTCTTAAATCCGCGCTCCATTTCATTACGCGCTACAATCTTAGGGCTATTCTTGTTGAAGTTTACGTATGACTGAAGCCACCGCCGACAACTGACAACCGATAACCGATAACTATTCCTGATAAACGGCTTCGCTTGTATGGAATCCATCTTTAATGACGACTTCATCCAGATTCGCTTTGTCAACTTGGATAGGTGTCAGTAGGATGGATGGCACTTCAATTTTGCCGTTGTTAACGGTCTGTGTCGCTTCAGCGATGGCTTCACCTTTTGCGAGTGCGACAGCGGCTTGTGCCGCCTTCGTTGCGATGAGGTGGATCGGTTTGTAAACCGTCATCGTTTGTGAGCCTTTGACAATCCGCTGACAGGCGGCAAGTTCGGCATCCTGCCCCGACACAAGGACGCTTCCCGCTAAATTCTGTCCCTCAAGTGCTTGTATCACGCCACCGGCTGTGCCATCATTTGACGCAACGACAGCGTCTATTTGGTTGTTCGTCTGTGTCAAGACCTGTTCTGCCTTTTTGAGCGCGTCCCGCGGATCCCAATTAACCGCCCAATGTTCTCCACCTGCCACTAAACGAATGGCACCGCTGTCAATTGCGGGTTGCAAGGCACGGAGCTGCCCCTGTCGAAGGAGTTGTGCGTTATTGTCGGTTGGGGCACCACCGAGCAGGAAATAGGCACCTTCTGGCTTCTGACGCAGTAGGTATTCGGCTTGCAAGTACCCGACCTGTTCGTTGTCAAAAGAGATATAGAGATCAGGTGAACTCTCACGGATGAGTCGATCGTAGGCGATGACTTTGATTCCCTCAGCGTGTGCGATTTGGACGATTTGTGCAGCAGCGACGCTATCCTTCGGAATAACAACGAGAACGTCCACACCCTGGGTAATCATGTTCTCGGCTTGTTCGTTCTGTCGACGTTCATCTCCATCAGCAGACTGGACGATAACCTCAGCACCGAGTTTCTCTGCTTCAGCCGTGAAAATATCTCGGTCCTTCTGCCAGCGTTCCACCCGCAACGAATCCATAGACAAACCGATTTTGATTTTCTGAGTGGCAGTCGCATCCGCCTCTTCGCTCTTTTTCTGTGTGCCTGGGTCAGCACATCCAAATAGAATTACGAGACACACCGTTACGGGGAGCCAAAAGTTAACGTTAAAAGTCGGAAGGCACATCACATCACTCCTTTTGAGATTCATTGTTATTCTTCAGACGCATCTGTTTCTGAAGTAGATTCCGCGGATGGGGCAGCATCGGGTGTAATCTCGCGAACAGCATCTCCGATTTTGAGAGGTTCCGTTATCTCAACAATTCGGAAGATAGAAACCTTATCATTCAGGATTTCAGAAACCGCCACAAGCCCAATCTGCTTCGGGACGTATGTTAGGATTTCCCCTGTATCTAAATCTCGGACCGGTTTGCCTTTGGTATAGACAGCGAACTCTTGGTTGATAGCGATCCGCTTGCTGGAACCGATATTGACATAAATCTTATCCGGATGTTCATTATCCACGTACTGAATTTTGCCTTTCACAGGCTCCCCAGATACCGTTTCCGGCGTTTCTTGTCCTTCCTTCGCGATTCCGGTTTTCGGTTCCCAAGGCGTAATGAAATTGGGACCGACGTTGTCTCGAAGTGCCAAAACCACTTTAATCAACGCTTCATTGGTTACGACACCGAAAAGGGTTCTGTCGTATTCAGCACTCGCAAACTGGATCTGATTAAGTTCGGTCGGTCTAACAATCGGGCGTGGATTCTTCCGTTGAGCGTCCTTTGTTTGACCAAAAGAGAGGTTCGTTCCTTCCTCGGTCATACTGGCTTCAAGAGTGGCGAATTTTGTGCCGGTGTACCGGTGATCACGGCTGGCGGAGATTCGCGGCTCAGCCACAAGGCTACCGGCGGCGTTGTAGAATTTCATGTTCAGTTTAATGGTGGCACGGTGTAGAGACCCTCGCAGGATAACAGGCGCCAGGTAACTCGTGCGCCCAAGTCCTTGCTGCGATTCTCGTCCACCTTCCCGCAGCGTGCGCGAAGCGTTCGCCCGCAAGCGTTCTTGATTAAATTTTCGGATATCGCCTACCACAATTACGTCTACGTTGAGATGCTTCGCAAGCGTTGCATACTGTTCTTGATCCAGTTTTCTCAGGTTCTGCCGTGAGAGCGTCATAAGTGCCATCGCATCGAGGAGTTCATCTTTACTGACAGGTTCATACACATTCGTTTCGACGAACTTCCGATTGAGCATTTTCGCAAATCCTGCCTCCAAATCCCATCGTTTCTTGGTGCCGAAGATGCTTCCGATGAAGGCGGGGACACAACCACATCCGGTAGGAGAATCAAAGCGGCTGTGATCCTCAAAATAGAGAACAGCAATACGTTTCTTTGGCGTTGCATCGCTCACAGCAATAGTGCCAATCATGAAACACAGACTGAATCCTATCACGAGCAGACTTTTTAAGCTTACCTTGCGGAGGAACAACGAGGTTTGTGCTTTGACGTGTCTGTCGTCAGCGTCGTCCTCCGTTTCATTACGGGCTTGGTTTTTGTTATTATTGTTATTAAGACATGAAAAGAAGCGTTTCACCCTTTTTTACCCTCCTTTTTCCTTCATTTACCTTTCACCCCTATAGTTTAGCAGTCCTCTGAAGATTTATCAAGGTTTTTAAAAGGTAAAATTAAAAACTTGAAATACCCCAAAATATCTGGTATTCTTATAGTTATCGGTTTTCAGTTAAAGAGGTGCTGTGTCCAAATAGTCCCAACTTGGAGTACTTCAGGACAAAGCAGATCGTTACATTAAATTTCTTAACTCACAACCGACGACCGATAACTGACAACTATTCAACATACAAACGAAAAAGGAAACGCCATGTTTACAAAAAACAGATGCAAGTGCCATAATTTATTACATATATTTATATCCGCCGCGTTGGTTGCACTCATTGTTCTCTATGGGTGTAGTGATAAACAATCGGGTGAAAAAGCCAAAACAGGTGATGCCGTCCCGCAGAAAAAGGAGTGGCTCTCGATTTTAGGGGGCGTGATGGGCGGTAGTTTTTCACAATTTGCCGGGGGCGTTAGCCGTATTTTGAACCACAAGGAACCCCATCTGAAAATATCCATTGATGCTTCCGCAGGTTCGGTCGAAAACACACGACGTGTGAACGAAGACCCAGAAGCACTCGGTGTCGTTTTTGCGGCTGAAAGCTACCTCGGTTACCGCGGCGAAGAAATTTTCGCAGAAGAGGGACCGAAAACTAACATTCGTATGGTGACGTTGCTTTTCATGGCTTACGACCAATTTTCAACGCTGGCGAACAGCGATATTCATCAGTTTGAAGATATTGTTGGAAAAAAAATCGCCTCTGGAGCGAGTGGATCCGGTACGGCACAGACGTTAGAACGCCTGTCAAGACTGGCGGGTATCTGGGGAAAGTTTACGCCGATCTATAAAGGCGGGAGTGCTGCTGCCGAGGCTCTCCAAGATGGACAGGTTGCTGGATTTCAGTGGCTCGTGAGTGTGCCGAACAGTGCTGTTATCCAATTGACAGCGATTAAATCTATTCGGATGATCGATCTCGACGTAGCTGCGAAAAAGTATGGCTTCTATGAAAAGTATCCGTTCTACCTCCCCGGCTCTCTGCCAGAGGGCGCGTATGAAGGCAAAGTGGAACCGGTGAATACTATTCTGATGCCAACAGTACTCATCTCGAACAAAGCGGTGAGCGAAGAAACTATCTATAAACTTCTAAAGCATGTTTACGCCTCGGAAGGACATCAAATGATGCTGCAAACAAACCAAGCAGCAGCAGATATGACGATAGAGAATGGACCGAAAGCCTTTGTGATTCCACTACACCGCGGAGCATACAAATTTTGGAGTGAACAGGGCGTGGAAATTCCAGCGCATGCCATGCCGGTTGATTAAGGAAAAACCGTTATCGCCTCAAAATTTGCTTTAAATGTGGAGAATATGCTATAATATTTAAATAAGTAACATTATGGGGTGCTCTTACCTGTTTAAGAGCTGAGAAAACACCCATTGAACCTGATCTGGATCATACCAGCGTAGGGAAATATGAGAAGAGTTGTCAAAGCTGTTTCTTTTTGGTGTTGCCACGGTTGTGAAATAGAACCACTGGCGGACGGGCATATTTCCCATATCCAAACGGAAGACGGTTTTTTGTTGTTAAGGACACAGATATCTATGTTCAGTAAATTTGCAGCACCTGTGGCTATCCTATTGATAGTCGTAGGCGTATGGGAAGGTGTCGTGTATCTTTTTGAGATGCCGCGCTACATCCTACCAGCCCCTTCAAAAATTGTGGTGACCCTCTTTGCAGAATACGCGCAATTACTGAAACACACGATCGTGACACTCCAAGAGATGCTCCTTGGATTTCTCCTCGCGGTTGGTATCGGTGTCCCGTTAGCCGTGCTGATGTTCGAGTTCCCAGCATTAGAGAAAGCCCTCTATCCGTATGTTATCGGCTCACAAACGGTGCCAGTGTTTGCTATCGCTCCACTACTGGTGATATGGTTCGGTTTCGGTATCGCTTCAAAAGTCATTATGGCAGCACTGATCGTATTCTTCGCAATTGTGTTGAATACACTCGATGGCTTGAAATCCACCGATCCAGATACCGTAAACCTGCTCCGAATTTTGCGAGCCACGCGATGGCAGATACTTTGGAAGGTTCGCATTCCGTCGGCATTACCGTTTATCTTTTCAGGGGCAAAGATAGGCATTTCGATCTCTACAATTGGTGCGGTTATCGGGGAATGGGTGGGGGCAAAGGCGGGACTCGGATACCTCATGCTGTATGCGAACGGACAACTCCAAATTTCACTCGTATTTGCAGCGATTTTTTGCTTAACGATTTTAGGTTTAAGTCTCTTTGGATTGATGACACTGTTGGAGCGGTACGCAATGCCGTGGCGACAGCATCAATACGAAAAACCAGATTTCTAACGATTTTCTAACTATGGGAATCGTGAATTCCAATCCATTCCAAGTGCTCAAAGGTTTCTAACGTCACCAGAGACCGTTGCGTAATGGAACGGAGCAACGCCCAGGAGGAATAAATTAAAAACATGAAAACAGCAATTTACTTAATGTTTCTCATCAGTTGCGGTATACTTTTAACAGGACACATCGACAGCAAGGCGGACGGCCACCAGAAATCCGAAATAGAGAAGGTCACGCTGCTCCTCGATTGGTTCCCGAACGTAGATCACGCACCGCTTTACGTCGCGCAAGAGAAAAAGATTTTTAGTAAGCACGGTTTAGAGGTCGAATTGCTCTGGGGGGGTGATCCGAATGCGCCGTTGAAACTCGTGGCAGCCGGAAAATCACCGTTCGCTGTGAGTTATCAACAGAGCGTCACGATTGCGCGGGCAAGTGAAGAGGTTTTACCGGTTAAATCGATCGGTTTACTTGTGGAGCACCCCCTTAACACGATTAGTTTCCTGAAGAAAACAGGTATTAAAACACCAGCAGATTTCAAAGGGAAGAAAATCGGATACACAGTCGCACCGTTGGATGTCCTGCTCTTCAATGCAATTGCGGCGAACGCCGGATTAGCAGAAGATGACTACGAATTGATAAACGTGAGCACAAATATTTCGGCATCTCTGCTGAGTGGGCAAATCGATGCAGTGATCGGTCCGTTTCGGAATTACGAGATTAACGAATTGAAACTTGAAGGTGCAGAAGCGGGGTATTTCGCACTTGAGAAGCACGGCATTCCCGACTATTATGAGTTGGTAATTGTCTCTAATGATGCTTTTTTGAAAGAACATCCAGAAACCGCTAAAAAACTGATGATGGCGATTCAGGAGGCGATTCAATTCACGAAAGAGAATCCTGATGACGCATTGCAGCTTTTTTTCAAAGCAAATCCAGATGCCCGCAAAGATTTAGAAGAACTGGCGTTTCGGGATACACTGGATGTGTTCGCGACAACGCAGGTGCAATCCGCAGAAAAATGGGCAGCCTTCGCAAAATTTGCGTATGAAAAAGGTTTGATTTCCAAAACAGTCGAAGCAAAAGACTGTTTCATCAACGTCTTAGAAGAATAACTGTTTTACCCTACAGCGTCAATGAAGAACAAAAAGATTCTCATCATCGGTGGCGGTGTGATCGGTCTCGGTATCGGATGGCAATTGGCGAAATCGGGTGCTTCCGTCACCATCTACGAACAGGCTAAAGCCGGGCGCGCTGCGTCTTGGGCAGCTGCCGGGATGCTCGCGCCACTCGCCGAAGCACATACCGAAGAACCGGAACTGCTGAAACTCGGATGCCAAAGTTTAGCACTCTATCCGCAATGGGTTCAGGAATTAGAGGCAGATGCCGAGATGTCTATCGGGTATCGGGTGGAAGGCACTCTGATCGTCGGACTGGAACCTGATGATACACATCAACTTCGACACCTTTACACCTCACAACAAGATTTAGGGATACCGGCTGTCGAATGGTTGACGGGGCGAGAGGCGCGTGAAATCGAACCCGCCCTTTCACCCCGCGTGACGGCGGCGATCCGATGCGAGAGCGACCACCAAGTGGATAACCGATTGATGGTGAAAGCACTCGGACGCGCCTATCAGAGATATGGGGGCGTGTTGTGTGAAAGCATTACCGTTGAAAAAATCGTCATAGAAAGCGAAGTCGTAACCGGTGTTCAAACACAAGAAAGTTTTCAAGCAGCAGATGTGATCATTCTTGCGGCAGGATGCTGGTCAGCGCAAATTGAAGGGTTACCCGATGCTATTCTTCCGCCGGTGCGTCCTGTGAAAGGACAGATGCTGGCGTTGCAAATGGAAGATGGGATCACGGTTAAAAACGTCATCCGCACTCTCAGGGCAAGGTATCCGACATCGGTATATTTGGTACCGAGAACCGATGGGAGGCTTATCGTGGGTGCAACGAGCGAGGAGATGGGATTTGACACACGTTTGACAGCGGGTGGTATGTTTGAACTCCTCCGGGGCGCATGGGAAGCGGTGCCGGGTATTTATGAACTGCCACTTCTGGAAACATGGACAGGCTTACGTCCCGGTAGCAGAGACAACGCACCGATACTTGGCGAAACACCCATTGAGAATCTAATATACGCCACAGGACATTACCGCAACGGCATCTTACTCACACCCATCACGGCTTACGAGGTCTCCAAACTGATTCTGACCGGTGAGACCTCAGAGACAATTGCCCCGTTTCGGTTAGACAGATTTTTGGCATAGTGGGAGTGAAAAATGAAGATACGCGTTAATGGTGAAGCAAAAACAGTTCATCCGAATTTGAATGTCCATGAGCTGCTCATCGCTTTAGAAATGAATCCACTGCAGTCGGGCATTGCTGTCGCCGTGGATCGGGAAGTTATCCCGAAAATGGAGTGGCAAGCGACGGAACTTCACGAGAACAGTGAAGTTGAGATCATCCGCGCCGTCCAAGGTGGATAATACTCCAGCAAAGCATGTCCGTTCGGAAATGAGGACCTTCGTTTAACGCTTGATAAAGAGGTTTTGAAGGTGTTATACTAATTCAAACCATTATTCAGAGGTAAACTCCGGCAGCAGGATTATGAACAATGGACAGAGTTCAGGGAAAACTCAATAGCAAAAAATAAGAAATGCAAGAATTTAAAATTGCCGATCAAACATATACATCAAGACTGCTGATCGGAACAGCAGGGTACCCGAATTTTCATATAATGACAGCATCTATTGCTGCGAGTGGTGCCGAAATTGCGACGGTGTCAATGCGTCGCGTGAAATTTACAGATACACCGGGAGAGAATTTGTTCGCGCTCCTACGCGAACGAGATATGACAATCCTCCCAAATACCGCCGGTTGTTTCACAGCAAAGGACGCGATCCTAACTGCCAGCCTCGCGAGAGAGGCACTTGAGACATCACTCATCAAACTCGAAGTTATCGGGGACGAGGAAACACTATTTCCGGATGTGGAGCAGCTGCTGAGTGCAGCCGAGACACTTGTCAAAAACGGCTTCACTGTGCTTCCCTATTGTAACGACGATCCGATTACGTGTAAGAAATTAGAAGACCTTGGCTGTGCAGCGGTGATGCCGTTAGGTGCCCCGATCGGCTCAGGGATGGGGATCCGTAATCCGTATAATATCCAGATCATCCGAGATCTCGTGCAAGTGCCGCTTATTGTCGATGCGGGCGTTGGAACGGCATCGGATGCAGCGATAGCGATGGAGTTAGGGTGTGACGGTGTTCTGCTCAACACAGCGGTCGCGAAAGCACACCGTCCTGTGCTGATGGCGGAGGCGATGAAAAAAGCAGTTGAAGCGGGCAGAGCGGCGTTTCTGGCTGGACGTATCCCGCGGAAACTTTACGCGACTGCCTCAAGTCCTCAAGCTGGCATTATTGAAGGATAACACTTAACAATCCCAATGCTTTAGACGAATCAACGGTATGAATGCCTTATGGCATTCACCGGGGTCCAACCTGCGTTATTCGTGCTTTTTTCGTCAAAAAAGTCTTGACAAACGAGGGTAAAATGTGGTATAATTATATCAGCATCGTGGATAGCATTCTTACCCCAATCAAACCCTGATTGGGTGCTATCCCGCAATCGTAAGAAGGTGTGTGGTGCTGGTGCGAAATCACTCTAAACATTAGGGAATGTGAGAAAACTTTTATCGGTTGATCGTTTTTCAACCTCCCTTGCATTCCCGCCAAAACCGCTCGCGGTAGGGCATACCGAGAGTCTAAACGCTTGTGGAGTCCGTGTAATTCCTCATTTTGAGGGTGTGGACGACGAAGCAAGAATCCCATTGCTTTAGCTATGGGAGTGTCAATAGACAGAAACTTATACCATTTCTGATTGAAATTGTAGCATAAACTTTAGTTTGTGCATGCTTGTAGCATAGACTGGCGAATGCGCGTGTGGCATTCGCAAAGACGCTGTGCACTCAAGTGCGGTTAATGCGATATAAACTTTTAGAAATGGTATTACATACATAGAATTGGAGTCGGTGTGTGAAAAAAACATCCCACTTTTTCTGGATATGCCTGATTATTTCTACGCAATTCGTAGGCAGCGTTCTCTTACCTCATCCGCAAAATGCCTTTGCCCAACTCCAGACTGAATTCGGACAGAGTCTCCTCGACAGAAAACCCGAAACCTCTGAAACCGATTCCGCAGAACTTACCATTGACTCCTACTTCTCTAATACATTCAACAATCACATTGAATTCGGTCTGAGCGTCGATCCATACACCAGTGGTCTCGCCGGTGAGGAAGATTCACAACTTGAAGGTATGATTAACCGTTTTGGGGTCAACTTGCTCGGGGATTTACCGATAACTGATAAACTCAGGCTCAAATTGCAATACGCGCCACAAGTTGAAAACTACACCGGTGCCGATGGAAAACTCAACGAATTCGACGCGTTTAGTGATGTCTTCCTCACTGAAGTGAGTTTCCAACCCGTCGCGAATTTACCGCCTCTTGTCACGTCCCATCAACTGCAACGCCTCGTGCGAAGTTCAAACGTCTATAATAACACCGAACGACAATTCGGTCTCCGCTTTGGGCGCGTCTTAGAATATAATCTGCGGTTACACCGATTTGATGACGAAGATTCGCGAAGAGAGGATTTCTTACTTGTCGGCTCTACCAACCATAAAATGACTGCACGCCTGCAATTTGGGATTCTTAAACAGATCCTTGGTAAACTGGAATACGGGATAGAGCGGAGTAGCTACCAAACCAATCTGAACAATCTTATCTTAGGTATAACGGGACTTGACGACAATGAACGCCGAAATGATTGGCGACACATCGGTTCCGCAAAACTGATACAGGTCGCAATGGATAGATTCGTGTTTCAGGAAGAGGTGAACCTATTTCTGAATCGTTCCAATGTCGATTTCTTTAACTTCGTCAGTACCGAAGTCGCGGCAAGTTCCTTTTATCGCTTTGAGATGGGCCGCTGGCTTCGGCTTCGATTCTCCAGACTCTGGGTGCTTTTTGAAGGCAGACAGATTCCAGACGAAATAGGAAATATACTGGAAGACGCACCAAACCGTCGGGACACACAGATAGGTGCGAATGTGCAGTTGAATTGGGAATTGAATCCATATCTAACACTCAATGCCGATTATCAGGTTACCCAGAACCGCACAAATGAGGTAGATCCACTGCTCGATTTTCTTAATTATACGCAGACCATCGCGACCGTCACGCTCCGCGGTCAGTATTGACTTTTTAATTTACCTTGCGGGTAAGGCAACGCGTCGTTACCGCTTCCCCTTAAATAACTTCAATTTCCCCTCAGACGCCACCAAGGTATAACACGCCTCAATCGCCTCGGCGACAATAGGTTCGTCCGGCGTGTCCCACAACAACAGATAATCCACGTTGTCAGCATAATCGCAGAGGTCAATCCTTTCAGGCTCCCAGTGCACAATCTGCACCCATTCCTTCTCTTCCAAAGGGGTCTCAAAATCGGCATTGAATCGGATTGGAAAATAGTCGAACTGTATTTCATAATTGCCGAGGTTGATGCCTCCATTGTCGAGACAGTAGTAATTGGCAGCGTTGACAAAGATGCCCACGCGTTTAGAACTGCCCCTCGGATCAAAGTGAAGTGGAAGGATAACCTTGTTCTTTCCAATCTGTTGGACAAAAGCGTTAAACTGGTGTATCTCGGCGTTGAGATTCTTGAAGCGAATGCCAACATAGAGGATGTTAACGAGCGCGAGTAGGACAACTATCGCTGTGAATACGCGTCTCCATGGAAGAGGATCGAGAACACGGAACCATGCGAACATGGCAAGGACCGCCAAAATAGCGAGCCTGTCATTGACCCACCCCCCGGGTCCTATAGAATTTGGCAAGATGAAATAGAGTCCAAAAAGCACACCTGCAAGACAGAGAAACGCCCTCTGTCCAAAGGAACTCTCTTCGGGGTCTTTCCTATTTTGCCAGATTGTTCCAGCAGTAAGAAAAAGCAAGAGGACGGAAACTGAAGGGGAAATCCAATTCGGAGGTTCGGCGTAGGCAACAAGCACGTGCATCCCGATGAGGTTACTGAAGAGTTCTCCGATCCTCCCAAACCCAAATTCAGGAGGCTCTCCTGCGAGGAGGTCGGAGGTCGGAAGATAGACGAGGATGAGGACAGCTGCGGGTAGCAGATAACATCCTGTTATCAAAATTCGCTTGAGGTCCCGCTTGAAATGGAACAGTGCCAGCAAGGCTATAGAGAACAGAATGAAAGCGTAGGAGATGAGGTGGGCAAAGTAGGTAATAACGATAAGCAGGTTGAGCAGAATAATCCGCGTCCTGTTCATCTCATCCTTGTGTTTCCACCAGTAACCGAGGGCGAGAAAAAAGAGGGGCACGCTGACAGCAAAATTGTAGAATCCCATGAGAAAGAGATAATTGTAGATAAAGGTGAAACTCAGTATTACGAGCGGATACCGTCCGCGTTGGACAGCCTCAAGAAAATAGTGGATTGCAAGCGGGAACAAAATAACATAGAGACTCAGAAATATTTTCTCCGCGACGAGAGGCGGGAAGACGAACATTAATATCGCTAACGAAAAGTGGGAAAGCCAATTAGGGAAAGGATACCAGTTAATCTCGTAATAGTCGCGAAACTGATATTCTGGGTTGTTATACTCGGTCAAAATTTGCGAGTTATAAACATGGCTCACGCCATCTTGTGTTGGAAAATAGGGAAACAACCATATCGGCAGCAAATAGACAACAATGAGTGCACCAACCAAAAGCGATCCGTTTTTGCGTAGAAGCATGTGGCATCGGGAAAAGAGTGTCATTACTTTCCTTTTATCCATTTTGGCGTAACGGGTAGGTTTTTAAAACTTACTGTTAAAAGATGCGTCTTGAAATTTTCAGGACTTCAGTTATAATACTATCATGTTTCCGCACTTTATGAATAACATTTTTTCATAATAAAGTATATTAATTTTGCACCTTAATAAATCGGCTTTTCAGGAATCATTATTCTTTCGAGGTGCGAACTATTGGAGAACAATTTCATGAATCGAGATGCAGTCAAACGTTTCGTTGAAGAGAACGGCATTGAGTTTTTTCTTTGCTCCTTCGTAGAGATGAGCGGTGCCCCGAAGGCAAAGGTTATCCCATCCACACACCTTGAAGATATGGCAGAAGAAGGTGCGGGTTTCGGGGGTTTCGCTGCAGGTGAGATCGGACAATATCCGCACGACCCAGAGATGGCAAGTATCCCCGACTTTAACTCGCTGACAATTGTGCCGTGGCGGAAAAACATAGCGTGGGTCGCAGGAGATATGTTCGTTGAAGGCGAAGCCTGGCACTACTGTCCGAGAACTATCCTGCGACGGCAATTGGAAAAAGCGCGTGAAAAAGGTTACGTCTTCAACGTCGGCATAGAGGCAGAATTCATGCTGTTGAAACAGGATGAGACGGGTTCCTATGCCCCATGGGACAAATTGGATACCTTGGATAAGCCGTGCTACGATCTCAGAGCACTTCATCGCAATCTTGATACGATGACCACCTTGATCAAATATATGCAAGAATTGGGATGGGACCCCTACGCCAACGACCATGAAGATGGAACGTGTCAGTTCGAGGCAAATTGGACCTATTCGGACGCACTTACGACAGCGGATCGACATACCTTCTTCAAATGGATGGTCAAAACGCTCGCAGAGGAACGTGGGCTACTGGCTACGTTTATGCCGAAACCCTTCACCAATTTGACGGGAAACGGTGCCCATTTCCACATGAGCCTTTGGGACGAGGGAAATCAAACGAATCTGTTCCTGAATGAAGCGGATAGAAACGGTTTATCTCAACTCGCTTACTGGTTTACGGGGGGTATTCTCAAACATGCGAAAGCAGTGACAGCGGTCACAAATCCACTGGTGAACAGTTACAAACGTTTAGTTCGCAGACCCCCGCGTTCCGGCTCATCGTGGGCACCGGTATATGTCACCTACGGGGCAAACAATCGGACCCAGATGATTCGGATTCCTGCACCGGGACGGATTGAGAACCGATTAGGCGATGGCGCGGCGAATCCTTACCTCGCGGCGACGGTTCTGCTTGCCGCTGGACTGGACGGTATCGAAAATAAGATTGATCCGGGGGTACAGAACGAAGACAACCTTTATGAAGTGCCGGAGGCGGAATTGCAACAGCGAGGTATCGGTTCGCTACCCGCGACACTCGGCGACGCGGCAGCTGCGCTCGACACAGATGACGTCATCAAGAATGCACTCGGCATGGAATACGCTGACTATTACATCCAGGTTAAACGCAAGGAATGGCGGAACTACCATCTGAGCGTTAGCCAATGGGAGATTGATAACTACTTGGAGATCTATTAAAGGTGTGTAAAGATTTTACACAGATAGCAATCGAAAACACGTGCCGAACCTGAGGCACACCACCAAATTTTGTGTGTTGAGACAAAAACGAAAATCTGTTAGAATGGAACCTAAGCGGAAAAGGACACTCGTTCATTTTTTGCTTTTTGTATAACGTTAAGCTACTTTCACTTTTCAGCGAAGGAGATGCAATGAAAATCTTTTCAGTAATCACGCTCTGTTTGCTCGTATGTACGGCATTTTCGCACGCAGACTTAACGGAGGGACTTGTTCTATACATGCCTCTCGACGAAGGCTCTGGAACCGCAACGCAGGATTTCTCTGCAAACGGTTTTGAAGGCGAATTAAAGGGCAACGCGAAATGGATTGAAGGACAACACGGCAACGCCCTGCAATTTGCGGCGGCGGCGGATCATGTTCTCATTGAAGACGATACCGCTTTTCATCTTGAAGGTGCCATCACGCAAGCCGCATGGGTACAACTTGACAGGTTGCCGGGCGCACACGCCATCATCTTCGGCACTCGACAGAGTGCTGCGACACGGCACATCGGTTTCGGGTTCGGTATGAATCCAGCAAACGGTATCAAAGTCTGGACCAACGGTGCAGCCGGTGGATTCAAAGACATCAATGATAACGAAACAGAACTGGAAACAGGTAAATGGTATCACCTTGCCTATACCCACACAGACGATAGCAACGGCTTAGTGGAGATTTATGTAGATGGCGAGGTAACGCATTCGGAGGAATCCGGAAATCCTGTTGCTCCTGCCGAAAACACGAGTGCGGTGACGATCGGCACTTGGGGGGGTGAAGCGTGGACTGGGAGTGTTGACGAGGTTATGCTTTGGAACCGTGCCCTCTCGGCAGACGAGATTCAAGCGATCATGAATCAAGGTCCAACCCCAGTAGAACCACAAGGTAAACTCGCCACGACCTGGGCGAACATCAAGTCGAATAGATAATCTATCAGGACTTACGCACTTCCCCGGTAGGTGCGGTTTCCTAACCGCTACTTTTGCGTAAGTTCTGTCCATAAACGAATCACCCAATTTTGTGCTAAGTTTCCGAAGGGTTGATGCTTAAGCACCAGCCCTTCTGCTGATATACTGACATGGAGGTCATCATGAAAACGTTGTTATTTTGCTTGGTTTCCTGTGGCGCGATCCTCGCGCTTTCTATGAACGTTGAAGCAATTCGGAATGACTCAGACTTAATAATCTACTACTCCTTCGATGAAGACAATGACAAAGAGGTTGCGGACGACAGCGGTAACGGGTTTGATGCTGAAGTCGACGGAGCGGATTGGAGCAAGGAGGGCAAACTCGGCGGCGCGATGGAATTTGACGGCGGGAGTGCTATCAAAAGCCCACCAGAGGTTCCAGGGCTCACTGATACCGAGTTAACAGCAATGACCGTGGAGCATTGGGTAATGATTACTGCGGCGACCGGCGACACACAGCAAGTCTGGGAAGCATTGAACGCCGCGGGGGCGTGGCCCGCCGAAACCTTCATTGAAGGAACTGCGGACATGGTGTTCTATATCTATGACACTAAAAACACGGAACATCGCACACCCATTCCGGTCCTACCGACGAAAAAATGGGTACATATCGCTGGCACGTATGACGGGAAAGTCCAGAAGTCTTATCTCAACGGTAAAGTGGTCGGCGAAGAAGCGTGGAGTGGAAAAATCTCTATCTTCGCAGCACCGACAGGTGCCATCGTCCTCGGTAAGGACAATGAAGCAGATATTCAATACCTGAACGGGTTTATCGATGAGTTCGCCTTCTATACGCGCGCTTTGAGTGAGGACGAGATTAACGCCGACATGAACGACGGTGTTTTATTTGCCGTTGATCCCAGAGAGAAACTCAGCACCACATGGGCAAATATCAAGGCTGAGTATTAACCAGAATCGTCAGTCGTCAGTTTTGTAGGGCTGGGTTACCCAGCCCTTACAACAGTGACCTTCCATGAAGTGTTACCGTTAACTGAAAACTATCTCATTGCCACGTTTTTAACCGATCAGGTCTACAGGATCCCTCCCTTGATTAAAACAGAAATCCAGTTAGAATCATATCTGTCGGAACCGACAGACGAAGTGATAGCGTCCATGGCTGCGCTGGAGGGAGACATTCTTATCCTCGGTGTTGGTGGAAAGATGGGACCGACGCTTGCCAAACAAGCGAAACGCGCCATTGATCTTGCGGGGATAACCAAAAAAGTCATCGGTGTGTCCCGTTTTTCGACCCCGGGTGTGCGAGAAGGTTTGCAGGAAGCCGGTATTGAAACGATTGCCGCGGATCTACTGTCGGAAGAATGTCTGAAAAATCTCCCTAACATTCAAAATGTGATCCTGATGGCAGGTAGGAAGTTCGGTTCCATAGATAATGAGAGTTTAACGTGGGCACTGAATAGCTACATGCCCGGACGCGTGGCAGATACGTATAAAGATTCACGATTCGTTATTTTCTCAACAGGGAACGTCTACCCACTGACCCCAGTCTCCCATGGGGGGGCAACAGAATGTTTGCCACCTGTCCCAATCGGTGAATACGCGCAATCGTGTCTGAGTCGTGAGCGGATCTGTACCTACTTTTCATCGCAATTCGGAACGCAGATGGCGATTTTGCGATTAAATTACGCCATTGATCTCCGCTACGGGATACTGCTGGATATCGCTGAAAAAGTTTACACAGAACAACCGATTTCACTTGAGATGGGCAACGTGAACGTAATATGGCAAAGAGATGCGAACGCTGTGGTATTGCGGGTTTTCGCACACTGCCAAAGCCCACCGTTAATCCTCAATCTCACGGGACCAGAGACTGTGTCTGTCCGATACCTTGCTTCACGTTTCGGCGCGCTTTTCAATAAATCACCACATCTCGAGGGCAGTGAAGCAGAAACGGCACTCTTAAGTAATGCATCTCGGTGTCATCGATTGTTTGGATACCCACGTGTTTCTTTGGAACAGATGATCGAGTGGGTGGCAGAATGGGTTCGGATAGGCGGTCCAACACTCCGAAAACCGACGCATTTCGAGGTGCGTGACGGAAAATTCTGATATTTTGTACTGAGGCGTAAAAACAATATAGACAAAAAATGAGAATTCTGTTAGCATATCAGAGCAGTATTTTTGTGACGTTCGCACTTTTAATCAGTAGTGCTTTGTGCCAACCACTCCCACCGATGACTATTGCTTTTGCTTCGGACGTGAGCGGTGATTGGGAAATCTATCTGACAGATACGACCGGAAACCAACGCCCGGTAAATCTTACACAGAATCCCGCCGCGGATTACTATCCGACGTGGGCACCCGATGGCGTTCATATCGCTTTCTTCTCCCGGCGCGATGGGAACCATGAAATTTATATGATGCGGGCTGATGGAACGCATCAGCAACGCTTAACACACCACCCAGCAACAGATAAGGCTCCTGCTTGGGCACCCGATGGTAAGCGACTCGCTTTTACGTCAAATCGAGATGGGCATTTCAACATTTACCTGCTCCACCTCAATAACGGCGAGGTAGCCCCCCTCACCGATAACCCATTTGAAGATGAAGCCCCTGCGTGGGCACCCGATGGAAATACCTTAGTTTTCCACTCAAAACGGGAATTTAACTGGGATATCTACGTGATTGATGTAGGCAGTCGGGTGGAACGGCGATTGACAGATCAACCGCTAATGGATACCTATCCCGCCTGGTCACCCGATGGCACACGGATTGTATATGCGTCTATGCACCAAGAGGTAGAACTCGCCGATTTCGATTTATACCTTATGGACGCAATTGATGGTGGGAATAAGCAAGCACTTACGGACACACCAACAGATGAAGCCGTTCCGGCATGGGCACCTGATGGTGATAGCATCGCTTTTCAATTTGAAAAAGACGGCAGATGGGTTATCCACCTGATGCACGCTGATGGAACCCAACGACGTGAATTGATTAACAACGGGGCATGGGCGGCACAACCGAAATGGTTCAGCGGAAACTTAGATGTCCTGCCTATAGAACCCTCAACATTACAGATTCAGCAATGGGGCAAAATTCGACTTTTAATTTATTAACGCCTGGGCACCGTTCCATTATATTTCACGGTGGTTTTCGGTTAAGTTGGAAACCTCTGAACCCCTGGAACAGGTTGGAACTCAGGCAGATGCAAACCGAGATTTTTTATAGGCTTCTATAGAAATACTCAGGTTGAAAGGAACAGATATTTTATGCGTTTCACAACGTTAGTATTAGGTATGCTTTTCATGTTTGGTTTACTGCTAACAAGCGGTACGAGTTACGGCTATGAGCGGGCGATCGAGGCAGAGATGGCAGATGCGATCGAAGCACCAATGGTCGTTGCCGACGATGCAGACGCTTCCGGCGGACAGTTCATCTGGATGGAGGGTGAACCCGTTGCTGGTGGCGGCGGCGAAGGTTGGGCGGAATACACACTACATATCCCGGCACCCGGCACTTACGCACTCTGGGGCAAAGTCATCGCATGGGATGGCAATAGCGATTCCTTCTGGGTGACATGGCAACCCGCCGACCCAAACGAAGATGCACAAGCAACTCAAAATACTGAGTTCCGCTGGGGTGTTGCTCAAGGCAACGATTGGCACTGGGATCGTATCAACCACTGGTTAGACGGTGGCACCTTTGAACGGGAATGGGAAATAGACGCAGCCGGGGACACCACGCTGCGTATCGCCGTTCGGGAAGATGCAACAATGCTGGACGTGATCTATATCACTGACAACCTCTCAGAAGACGAAGCAGAAGTGAATCCGCGGGATCCGATTCCTGAAGATTCCCTAACGCCTGTCGAGCCACAAGACAAACTGACTACAACCTGGGGCAAACTCAAAGCGGGTTTTTAATTTTACCTTGCGGATAAGAACTCGGTAACGGGCGGGGTTTCCCCGCCCTTACGAAAAGGAGGCTATACATTAAAAAATGAAATACGGAATAATTTTTCCACTGTTTATACTGACAGCGTTTTTGTGCGGTATTGTAGGACTTAGGGCTGAGGTAGAGATTGCCCTGGAAGCAGAACTGGCGCAAGAGATTGTAGAACCGATGATTATTGATGAGGAGAAAGACGCCTCTGACGGGAAATTCATCTGGATGGCAGGTGAACCCGTTGCTGGCGGTGGTGGTGCAGGTCATGCAGATTTTATTGTCAATATCCCGGAACCTGGAAAATATGCCCTCTGGGGTCACGTCATTGCATGGGATGGCAACAGTGATTCGTTCTGGGTAACATGGGAACCCGCCGACCCAAAGGAAAATGCGCAAGCAACCCAGAATACACAGTTCCGTTGGGGGGTTGGTCAAGGTGCCGCTTGGCATTGGGATCGCATCAACCACTGGTTAGATGGCGGAACATTCGATCGTGAATGGAAGTTTAACAAAGCCGGCGAAACGCTCCTACGTATCGCAGTGCGGGAAGACGCGACGATGTTGGATGCAATTTTCGTGACGACTAACGTGAAGGCAACGGTTGCCGACCAAGCCAACGTTCGACTTCCAACCGATAAGGATAGGAAGATACAAATTGAGGGACTCGCTGTGGACGCGAAAGGTAAAGCCGCAACCACGTGGGGTGGTCTGAAACAGGCATATCAATAAGAAACGGATTTTTAAGTTTACCTTGCGGTTCGGTCAGGGCAGTTTGATGGATGAAGGACTTCTCCGTAGAACCGCCCTCCATTACATTACGGGCTACAGGTTTGAACTTACCCAAGATATTGGTGCAAGGTCCAGTTTTGAGAAACAAGTTGTTGCGAAATAGATAGCACTGCTCCCCGTGAGAGTCGATACGCCATCGATCAAACCCACGTTCAAACTGGATAACACGATCAGGCGGGCCGAGGTGAAGCTGCAACTTCTCCGCTGCCCGCTCGTCGCGTGTTACAAGCGTGTAAGTCACATACGCCAAACCCGAAAGAATCCCACCTAACGCTATTTTTCCTCTTAATTTGACTGAAACACTCTCCGCATTTGGCGTTAATCCACAAATTAGGCAGACAATAAGGACAAAAGCGCAGATTTTTTTTCGTTTTAGAGAGAAAATATGGCATAAATTTAACATTTGTGTGTCCTTTTGAATATATTGGACTTGACAAAAAAAAAAATTGGCGGTATTCTAATTGAACTGAATAATTTTTAATGTTTCCTTGCGGTATGGTAAGTCGAATGTCAAGCACGGTTCAAATTCACGTCGTTTCTCCGCAAGGTATAATTAAAAACTTGGAGCGTATAAAAAAAATGACTGTCATGCATTCTAAGGGAGAGATTCCCGACACAGCAGATGCACCGAATTGTACGACAGAACTGAGTCTTGAAGATGTCAAACAGGAACTATATAACCGGCACCATCCGAGTTTAACGTTTCTCGACATAGAAGCCCATGCGAAGACGATTCACAAGATACGAACACTGAAAGAGAAACACAACGTTGTGATGCTCGGTCACAACTACATGGAACCATTGGTTTTTGGACTGTCTGAGAGAGAGGAACAGGGCGATTCGCTCGGTCTGAGCATGTACGCCGCAAAAACAGAAGCCCCCTATCTCATATTTAACGGCGTCCCCTTCATGGCAGAAACAGCGAAAATTTTAAATCCGAGTAAAACGGTGCTGGTCGCAGACAAAACAGCAGGATGCTCGCTCGCCGATAATTTCGGTGCCGAAGATGTCAAGGAGTTGAAAGCGCTTTATCCCGACGCCCCGGTGATGATTTACGTCAATAGCTACGCCGACGCGAAAGCAGAATCGGATATCTGCTGCACGTCAGCGAATGCAGCACACATCGCGAAAACGATGCCAGGCGATACAGTGATTTTTGTGCCCGATATCTTCTTTGCACAGAATTTGGAGGAAGAACTGAAAGGCGAGAAAAATGTCGTCTATCCCGGCAAAGACAACACAGCGCGCGGCGCAGTCTGTGAAGTTCATGAAAGATTCACACTTGATGACCTTCTGGGAATCCGAGAATCGTTTGAAATCCCGAAAGGGCATCCTCGCCGTAAACTCTACGCGCACTGGGAATGCCGCCCAAACGTTTTACAGGAAGCAGATTTTTACGGGAGTACCAGTCAGATTATGAAGGATATCGCGGAACGTGTTGCAGCAAACCAACTTGAGCGCGCGTTTGTTGCCTCGGAGTGTGAACTCACCTCAAATCTGGCACAAGAGTTTCCAGAAGTCCAGTTCTGGACAGCTTGCTCGGTCCGATGCACACACATGGCACAGGTGAGCTTGGGTAAAATAGCGAACATTCTGGAAGCGATCGATCAGAATGCGGACCTCGGTGAATACGAAATTACACTGAGTCCGGAGATTATCAATAAAGCCCGGACCCCGATTGAGCGAATGCTTGAAGCAAGTGTGTAGTGGTTCTCGGTTCTCGGTTAAGAGGTGTGCGTTTAACAAAAACCTCCTTTAACTGATAATCGACAACCGATAATTAGCAACTATTAAAATCGCGTGATGACAGAGACGCGATGCGCATTGCCGACATACGCGTCGGGTACGAAAGCGTAGTCGAACTGGAAGTCCATGTTCGCTAATGCATCTTCACCGCTGCGTCGTACACCGATACCGAGTGCCAACCCATCGCTGGGATTCTCATTCATCCCGATTCGGTATCCGATACGCGCAGCAATGCTCTCGTAAAACCATCGCTCTGCCCCGATGTGAAAACTTGGATTTGCATCAATGAGGGGAAGGTTTGCGTCTGCCACGAATGCCCACACCTCCTGTGAAGGCATTACCTCCCCAGTTTCGGTTTCCGCGGGTTGTTTCCAAGTCCTATAAGCCATCCCTGCCCGGAGTGCCATCGGCAGATTTTCCCCGCCATCTAAGACGCCAGCATTTTGGACAGCAACCCCGATTCCGAGGTGATTGTCAAGCAAACGCAAGATTACACCGACATCTGCTGCAACACCATAGGCATTCTGAATGTCGAGTTGTTGCGAAATCATCTTTGCAGTGCCACCAACCGACAGTGCAGTGCCAAGTGGGTAGGCAAGCGACAACCCCGTCGCGAAACCTCCGACCGTTACAGTACTATCCGGGTCTTCCGTTGGGCCTTGTCGGCGTTCAATTTCAGTGAAACTTCCGAGAAAACTTGCTCCCCAGACGAGCCGGTCTATCCGCTGGGCGTATCCGATGGTTTGATTGTTAATGTCCGCAAATGAGAAGTGCTGCATTGCGGTGAGTTCCTGATCGTGGACAGCGGTTAATCCTGCCGGATTCCAAAAGATAGTGCTAACGTCATTCGCAAGTCCAGCGAAGGCACCCCCCATTCCAACAGGCCGACTTCCACCTTCAATTTTTAAGAAAGCGGCACCGGCTGTTCCTGCTCCATCGTGGATATTAACTGCGTGCGCATTTGGGGCGACCGCGGTTACTATGAGAAGCAGTATTGCGATTTTTTGAAAAGGTGAGCAGTTTATTTTCATTTTTTAACTATGGTCTCCCAGTAGAGTGTCCATTCTTTTGTGGGTGTCAGTTATCAGTTACCAGACAACTATTCCACGACCAGTACTTTGCCGACAACGTTCGCGCGATTTCCAGCTGAATTGACAGCTTCCAACCTGAAGATATAGAGTCCCCGTGCGACAGAGGTGCCCGCTTGATTCTCCAAATTCCATTTCACCAACTGATCATTGCGCTGCCCTGATACAACATCGGGATACGTTTGTGAGAGTATCATATCCCCACTCCAATCGTAGATACTCAGTGTGAGTTCAATTGTATCTCCACGTGGCACATTGACATCAAAGGAGAAGAAAGCAACATCCCGTTTTGAAAGTCGGAGTGGGTTTGGCCATCCAAAGGTCGTCCCTCGGAAAGTGAGAGACACAGACATAGTATATTCGCCGATGTCGTAAACCTCGTAGTTCCCCGCATTGTCAGTAACCCGGACATCCAAGTCGTATTCACCGGAACGTGTTGGCAAGAAGTCAATGGACCAGACGCTCCACGGTTCCTGTTCCGCATCACTATCATCAACAACGGGAACAGGATCTATAGGTTGTTTGTCGGGTCCAATGCCAACAATCTCAACGAGCCACACGCCAGACGCTGGGACTGTCATTTCGTCTTGACCGATCCGCTGCGTGCCACTTGGGTCGGTGGCTGTGCCTTCTAATGGTAAGGCTTTATCGGTGAGCTCGGTTTCCCCGCCATCGCTCGTTAGCGTGGCAGTTGGCACGGTAGTTTCATACAGAAATTCGGTGGTAAGCGAGTCCGTTGGCGCGAATCCGAGGAGTTCGGAGTCATTTCCGATACTTATAACCGTGACTTTGTAAACGCCTTGGACCGTAAGTCCGTCGGATTTGAAAATGAGGGTGTCTACGCCGTTCTGCTGCGTGCTACCAGAAATCTCCGATCCATCCGGACTTCTCACCACAATCTTCGATTGTGCCAAGTTGACCCCTAATCCAGTGTCAAAGATATTCGCCTGGATGACAACGCCGCCGGTTGTGGAAACCGCAGTCGGGTAATTTTCCGCATTGATGTCAACAAGGAGGGGTGCCTCATTGATAAGTAATGTGCCCGGGTCAATCATCGGTGGACTGGTATCGTAGATGAAGACCTTTTCATAAGGTTTATCGTCGTTCCCTGCCCGGTCTTTAGGGGTAAGGGTGATCCGATATTCACCATCTGCGGACCCGTTGTCTGCAAGTGGCACAGTCAACCGGAAAGTGAGGTTGCTTTGCCCATCGTCAGAGATCCGTCCCGAAATTTTGGTTGGATTTGGTGAGAGGCGTTCAAAAGTTAACCATTTCTCATCAAGATTGTCCCAATCAATTCCAGACGTTTCATCTGTAAGATTGACGTGAATCTCTGTCAGAGAGTTATTAACTTCAGGTTGTGCGACAACAAGGTTAATCACTTCATCAGATTCAATTTCAGGTGCCTGTGTGTCGTAGGTAAAGATTAATCGCTGCAGTTGACCTGCTCGTCCAGAAGCACTAATAGGGGTGAACTCAATAGTATAAACCCCATCTTCGGAACCGTCGGTAGCGAGCGGACGAACAAGGTTATAGATTAACTGATCATTTGTGCGCTCCAGTTGCCCTGCGACGACCTGAGTGGTGGGATTTAGTAAACGCAGTGTTGACAGGTGCCGTCCTATATCGTGGGTGTCTCCCGCTTCGAGTGTTACTTCTATCCGCTCCAGCGCCTCATTCATAAACGCTTCATCCGCGGGTGCTGTAGTTGGTTCCGTTGAAACGATAGTCGGTAAGCGTCTTGACAGGATAAAATTCTGCCGAAAATCGGTAGCACCTCCATTGCCTGCGCGATCAACGGCTTGCACACGGATAACATATCGACCATCTTCAATAAGCTGACGGGTAGTGAGCGTTAACTCCGTTTCGCCATCACTGACAAGTTCACCTGATATTTCAGTGCCATTTGGATTAATCAATGTCACCGTAGTCTCCGTCCAGTCAATACCACTACCGCCCTCATCATTGAGCTTCACTTGTATTTGCGTAACATCCTCCGTAAGTAGGGCACCATCGGATGGCACTGTACTCACTAATGTTGGGGCTTGGGTATCATAGACAATCAAGTGCTCAATCGTGTAAAAATTTCCCGCCTTGTCTGCCAACTCAACAAGGACAGTGTATTCCCCATCCATACTGCCATCAAGCGGTAACGGTTGGTCCAACGTGAGGAAGAGTTGGTTTTCAGTATCGTTCGTGAGTTGTGCCGGGACCAAACTACCCTCTGCATCGCGGAGACTGACCATCTGATCGGACAGTTCGAGATCCGCGGGACCGACATCTGCGACAGTGAAGTTGAATTGCGTTAAACTCTCGCTCATATAGGAAACAGGCTGGCTCAAATTCATTTCCATTGGAGCAGCGGCTATAATCTCGGGTTCCTGCGTATCATAGATAAACTCACGATATACCGCGCTTCCCTGCCGTCCCGCTTTATCAACAGGCGTAACATATACACTATACCTTCCATCCGTAGTCCCATCCGATGTAAGGGTTATCGGTTGCCAAACGATCAAGTCTTCTCCATTGGAACCCATCGCACCGGGAACGACTGTTTCAGCAGCATCCACGACAGTAATAGTCGACCCCTCACTCCCAAGGGATAATCCTGTCTCCGTTGGGTCAAGGAGAAAGGCTCCGATGCGTATATTGTTTGCGTTGACATAAACGACATCGCTGCTCGTCTCTGCCACAGTCTCCCCAATAACAACAGAACTGACCTGCGGTAAGGGTATATCCAATATGAACCTATACGCAACGGCACCTGCTGCGACATTCCCCGCTACATCTTGTGGGGTGACAGATAAAACATACGATCCGATCTGTTCCAAATCCAAGAAACTAACCGTAACCTCAGAGACACCATCATTTTCCAATGTGAGTGGGAATTCAAACTCAATCGGTAGTCCAGAATCAGGATCCGTCGCGCCAGATGGATCTGGACCCATCAACGTAATTTGCGTATTGGCAAAATTAATTTGTGTCGCCTCTTCAAATTGAAGGGTAATACTGTTTACGGGTTCCAGGATCTCAGCAATCCGATTCGGGACAAGCTCCATCGGCGGGTCTGTATTTACGACAACAGAACCGACACTCGGCAACGGCATATCCAAAATGAATTTATATTCAACGGCACCCGCTGCGGCATTCCCAGCGGCATCTTGCGGGGTAACGGATAAGGTATACGTTCCGACCTGTTCCACATCTAAGAAACTGAGAGACACCTGAGAGACACCGTCATCTTCCAACGTCAGCGGAATCGAGGAGGGCGCAGCGTCATCGGGTGTATCGGAGGCTCCAGGTCCCGTCAAGGTAATCTGTGTATTGGCAAAATTAATGCGTGTTGCCTCCTCAAATTGAAGGGTGATCCTGTTTATAGGCTCCACGATCTTGGCAATACGATTCGGGACAAGCCCTACCTGTGGGTCGGCATCTATCACGACTGACGCTATTTGCGGGGGCGTGGAATCATAAATGATGGTGTATTCCGCATCCGAACGATTCCCCGCTTTGTCGACAAGCGATATTTTTGCTGTATATTCACCATCCACACTTCCGTCTCGAGGGAACGACGCAGGAAGTGCCAAAAAGATTTGATTCGTTAGTTCGTCCCGCGTCACAGCGACAGGAATATTCACTCCAGCTGCATTCATTACTTCAAGGGTTTGCTCTTCTAAATACAAGCCCGCTGGACCTACGTCTTCAATCGTAAACGAAAACTGAAATTGTCTTAAAGCATTCCCGATATACGTAACAGGTTGTTGGTTAAATATTAAAGGTGTAGGCACAGTGATGCGAGGCTCTTCCGTGTCATAAACGAACTTACGATAGATGACCCCGCCTTGGTTGCCTGCCCGATCTCGCGGCGTAATTGAGAGCTCGTATTCACCGTCCTGGGTCAAGGCATCGGAACTGATCGTCAAAACAGTTTGCCCATCATTAACCGTGGTAACAGGAATACTGGCTTCACTGGATCCTACCAGCGATATAAGGGTTCCTTCAAAATCAACATCATTAGAGGTCTCATCAAACACAACGGTTACCTCAATGATGGACTCCGCACTATATACGGTGCGATCCTCAATAAGCGGGGTTTGGGATCCGGTTGCTACTTGGACGGTTTCAACAGTGGGAAATAGCGTATCTAAAACGAACGAGAATTCCTGTGTGAAGCGGCGTCCGATAAAGTCGACAAACGTCGCCGTTATGGTATATTCACCGTCCTCACTTCCGTCACGGGGGACAGAGACTTCGGTGTTCCACGTTAGCAAATTGCTGGCTTCATCGGGTTCGAGATCCTTTTCTGGAACAAGAACGCCTTGCGGACTCCTGACGGTCACGGTTGACGCATCAAAATCTATACCCGCGCCAACATAATCTACCAGTTCTACAACAACTGTTGGCAAACTGTTAAGGGTTGTCGTTTCAGGCATCACCAATCGGATTTCGGGTTCATGCCCCTGGCTGACGAGATAAAACTCCCGCACAACAGGGATACCTGTATTGCCTGCCCGGTCAGTAGGTGCTACTTTAATCGCGTAGGTGCCATCGTCTGAGCCGTCTAACGCAATCGGTTCCGCGAGCGTTAGCATGACAGTATCCGTGCCGTTGCTTGTGATATTCACAGGCACCTCCGCATCACCGTGAGTGAGTTGGAAGGTACTCTGGAGGAAATCAATGCCACTCGTTAGCTCGCTGAGTTTCACCTCAACCTGTGATAACTCCGAGACGATTTCATTCGCTGCTGGTACTGTAGAAACGAGTGCGGGAATTTGGGTGTCTAAAACGATCGGAAATTCTTGTGTGAAGCGGCGTCCGGTAAAATCTACAAACGTCGCGGTTACAATGTACTCACCATCTGCGCTACCATCACGGGCGACGCGTGCGGCCGGCGTCCAGGTCAAGGTCCATATCGAGGAATCGGGGTTGTAAACCTCTTCTACGGTGCGTTCGGAGTCTACCTGTGGCACGAGAGTCCCTTGAGGGTTTTTGAGGGTCACCGTTGACGCATCGACATTGATGCCCACACCGATATAATCAACCAGTTCCACGGGAATCGTCGGTAAACGGTTGACTCTTGTGGCTTCAGGCATTGTCAATCGGATTTTGGGTTCATGCCCCTGGCTGACGAAGTAGAACCCCCGTATAACAGGGAGCGTATTGAAGTCTACAAGGTTGTCGTTAGGCTTGTTGGCCGCACGGTCGCGAGGCTTGTTGCCTGCTTGGTCGACGGGAATAACTTCAATTGTGTAGGGCCCGTCATCCGAACCATCTAATGCAAACGGTTTCATGAGTGTCAGTGTGAACGTATCTGTGCCGTTACTTGTAACATTCACAGGCACCTGCACTGACAGCGTTGCGTGTTGCTCAAGTGCATCCTTAAGAACATCTTCCACTGTCCCTTTCCACAGTCGAAATTCGCTTTCAATGAAATTAATACCACTGGTTTTTTCATTGAGTTTCACCTGAACCTGTGATAACTCTGAAACGGTCTCATTGGAGGCTGGCACTGTAGAAACGAGTGTGGGAACTTGCGTATCATAGATAAGTTGGTAATCGTAAGTCTTCGTATTGCCAGCAATATCTGTTGCCTGAATATTGAGTGTATAGCGGCCATCCTGGCTTCCATCCCGGCGGACAATGGGTTCATCGAGGATGTAAGTTAATGTGTTCTCCTCGCTATCAGTGACGACTCGTCCTTTAAGGGCATTAATACCCTCCCCAGATTTTTTCGGTGTCCCAAACACAAGCTGCGTCGATTGCCGCCCGCCGGTAAGATGCACCCCTACTCCAGAATCATCGTTAAAGGTAGCGACAAATCCATTGATTGGGAGATTATAATAAACCGTATCGCCAAACGTATAGTTAGTGAAGTCAAACGACTCCTCATCACTTGGTATGGGGCTTAACGAAATAAGGCTCGGCGCGCGATTATCATAAACAAATGACACGCTCTGGGAAGTTGGGTTGCCCGCTTTATCAACTGCTTCAACCGTAACGGTATATCGACCATCATCGGAACTGTCCATGCCTAATAAGGGGGACAGCAGCTCCAACCGGATTCTACCACTATCAGAATCCACCGTCTGGTTTCCGGGTATAACATCATCAGGACCACCAGGTCCAGTGAGTTTTATTTCGGATGCTAAAGGATTTATACCGTCCGGAAGGTTATCCGTGAGCGTGGCTTCAACGAAACTGATCCGTTGGTTAACACTCCCACCGGGCACAATTGTCCTTCTGTTCGTAGAGACTCTTGCTATACGGGGAGCGACGTTATCAAAGGTGAATTCCCTTATGTTTTGGACCACATTCCCGGCTTCATCCAGTAAGATGAGAATAAGGGTGTATTTTCCATTTTCATTAGGTTCGTCTAAGGGATCTACCAAAGTAAAGATGAGGGTTTCGTTGGCATCGTCGTAATTGAGGGTTCCGCGTGATACAGCCTGTCGGGCATTTCTCAGGAAAATAGTGTTTCGCCTGTTACTCAGATCAATCGGGGCCCCATCATCTATCCCCGTTACCTTAATCAATCGGAGTGGTCCCTTGAGAAAACTGCCATCGGTAATCGGTATATCGTCAACACCGTCGCTTGCAAGGACATCGGAAACACGCGGTGCACTGGAATCTAAAGTCACCGTTGCTCTCTGATCATTTGCTGTATCATCATCAACAATAACACGAATCGTATAGTCCCCGTCCGCAAGCTGCCTGTTGTTAACGGTTCCGTCCCAAAAAAGTTCCACAGTCTCGTTTGCCGATACGACTCCTTCAGCAATGACCCCAAGGATGTTGATTCTTGGATTTTCACCTGAACCAATAGTGACGACCTGAACGACATACGGATCTCCATCGGAATCCTCATCAACGGTAAAAATAATACGCACCCTATCTGTGCCGCCTCTAAAACTGTCATCCCCACCTGCATCAACTGTCAGACCGGTCAATTCTGCCCAACCGGTGGTGGCTATCGTTAGGAGTGCGAAACAGACAAAACTGAGAAAAAAGAGAAAATTCGCTTTTTTAATGGATTGCTTCTGGGGTGCCTTCTTTGCGGGCTGGATTACCCACCCTCTACGATTCGTTTCAGGCATGTTTTTGGTTAATTCGGTACTGGGATTGGAGACCGGTTGGCTCTTACAAGCTGCGGCATATATATATTTATTTTTTGACACTCGTTTCTCCCTGCTTGTCGCGAGTCCGAAGGTAACTAAAGGAGAATAGAAGTCAGCAATCAGCAGTCAGCATACCTCACAGTGAGCGTTACAAGCGGCTTCCTGCATGCGGCTATCCTCTTTTAGACTGATAACTGATAACTATTAAGGATTGATTTCTTCCGATTTTTTTGATTTCATGTTCTTGGGGAATAGACGTGTAATAAGAATCCCCTTATTTTGATTAGACGCAGAAACTTCAATTAGGTTGATAAAATTATAGAGACGCCAGCGGAACGAAACGCCGTTACAATGCGCGGTTAACTGTCAATCGCGCATTGTAACTTGTAGGCAGCGTGTCTAACCGACATCACCAGTGGCGACCATCGTCAGCAACGCAGAATCGTCCACTGTCAGAGGTAAATCAACTCTTGCCCGCTGTCGGCTCGACTGATACGTTGCGAAAATGAGTTCAGTCGCCTGAAGTGCCTTCCGACCACTGAGTTCCGGCTCACGTCCGGTCTTTACACCGTGAACAAGGTCGAGGACAGAGAGTGTTGTTGCGTCGCGTTCAGCGGCTAAGCCACTTAAATCAGGCTCTTCCCATCCGTCTCCACCCTCGCGGAGCATCCGTAAGGGTGCCCCACGCCCACCAACATCAATGATGCCTTTCGTACCGATGAGACGATTGGAGAAACCACTTAAAGATGCATCCCCCGTCGCGAGCAGCCCTTCAACGCCGTTCTTCCAGCGAATCCACGAGACCCCACTCGTTTCAACCTGAACACCGAAGACAGTCTTTTCTTCCGCTACATCTATTTGACCGATAACCCAATCAACAGGTTCGTCATTATTGTAGAAAAAGAACATATCGAACCAGTGCGTCCCCCAGTCAAGTAAATTTGGGCATGCGGCTTCGAGTCGACGCAATTCACCGATTGCCCCTTCGTTTGCCAAGCGTTTGGCTTTGATGAACTGTGCACCGAAACGGCGTTGATGACAGAACGTTATCACTACGTTGTTATCAACACAGGCTTGATAAAGCGCCTTAGCATCCCCCCAAGTGGGTGCCATCGGTTTCTCACAATGAATGGCTTTAATCCCGCTATTGGCGGCGGCGATTACCATGTCCTTATGGAGTTCAATCCAAGTGCAGACACTGACGAAATCCAGGGATTCTGTATCCAGCATCTCCTGATAACTCTCGTAGGTGTTAGGAACCTTAAACTCTTCAGCGAAGGCGTTTCGGGCATCTTCAACCGGATCAGAACAGGCAACGATGTCCACATCGAGGGATGCCTGATACCCGCGTGCATGTGAGCGGCCACGTCCGCCACAACCAATAACTCCTGCTTTAAAAGTTGTCATATGAATCTCCGTTTCATTGCGATCACAAGATCGCTCCTACCGATGTGTTCACGTTAATTGATTTACGAGTGTGTCCTCTAAATGAATACCCTTAGCGAGATGTACTTCCCTCTGACGATAGGCGCGTTCACCTGGAATCAGGATTTCCGCAACCCCTGCTTCTCGTCGATTCTCTTTGACGCGCGCAATGAGGGTATCGACTTCCGTCTTGAACTGTGTCAATGGAACAAAACTGGTTGGGTCTATCGCAACAATGAGTAAGCCGTAGTTTTTACCGGGAGGCGGGATTGTCGCAGCGTTGACCAAGACACCCGTAAGGATTTGGGTAAAGTTTCCGTGAGCTGCCGCGCATCAGTGATCGAAATATGCACGTTATCGCTCTATCCTTATAAATTGCTTATTGACTTCTATTTTTGGGTTTGCTATACTTTAGCGCAAATCTGGTTCAAATTCAAGTCACTTTTTAACCCGTACTGTAGGCGTGGTTCTTTCAATCATGCAAAACACCCAAGGAGGGACTACAGATGGCGAATGAAAAACACGACCTGGTTGAATATCCCATCCAGGAGAACGTCCGGTTAGAATCATACTGGCGTGACGATGCTGGTGGACGCGGTCCCGCGGCTTCGTTATTTGTTTATGACGACGAGATCATGCGTTTCGACTGTTTCGGTGGTGATAATGGGCATTGCCATTTTAATCTGCGGCAGACCCGCGGTAGACGGTGGATGTACCCAGACGGCACTTTCCAAGACCACATTCAGCAGAGCCTGTTCGATCTCCGCACAAATTTGAATTTCTGTCTCCAAACCCACCAAGATGAAAGGGTTCAAGAAATACAGATAGCGCAGGAAACCTTAGAACAGGCAATCCCGCAAATGGAAGCACACCTGTTAGGGCTCGCGGACAAATTGCAGCAGTAGTTATCAGTTGAAAGACGCACGCAGCAACCCGACAACGGAGGCTTGCGGAACTTATGTTAAAACCGCGGTAGAACCAATTCCGTTGTTTCTCGCTTGGCGCAAGGACAGAAAACATGAAAGTCGTGACCGCGGCGGAAATGCGCCAGATCGATCAGGACACCATTGAAGGTATTGGCATTCCCGGCATCGTTCTGATGGAAACCGCTGGGAGTGCCATCGTTCGCGCAATCGAAAAACACTACCCGACATGCCAACGGATTGGCATTTTCGCGGGTAAGGGTAATAACGGCGGGGATGGTATTGTTATCGCACGCCAACTTGCCCACATAGGGCGCGATGTGCTTCTCTTCTTGGTTTCTCCTGAAGACAGTTTTACGGGAGAGGCACACACCAATCTCCAAATTACCAAACGTTTAGGCTTGCGGATTGAGGAAATCCTGACAGATGCAGCACTCGGCTCCGATTTCTTCGCGGAACGCAGGACCTCTTTGACGCACATCGCGAGTTGCGAACTGCTTGTGGACGCGATCTTTGGGACAGGGCTGCGGGGTGCGGTGCGCAATCCAATCGCTACCGTAATTAATGCGATCAATAGGCTTCCGACCCCCATCCTTTCTGTCGATCTACCCTCCGGTTTGGATGCTGACACGGGACATCCGTTAGGTGTCTGTGTTCAAGCCGATCGAACGGTAACGATAGGCTTGCCCAAAAGAGGACTGTTGATGCATCCGGGTGCCGAACTCGTCGGAAAACTCGAAGTCGTTGATATCGGTTTCCCAGAACAGGTTGTAAACGCACAAGATATTCAGGTAAACTGGACATCAGCAGCACAAGCATCACAATGGATGCCACCGCGTCCGGCATTCTCTCATAAAGGGAGTTATGGGCGCGTTCTTGTCGTCGCTGGTTCGACAGGGATGACGGGAGCTGCCGCACTCGCCAGCGAAGCGGCTTTACGCACCGGTGCGGGGTTGGTAACGCTCGCAACTCCGAAACATCTCAACCCAATTTTAGAGGGTCTTCTCCCTGAGGTGATGACGCTACCCTTACCAGAAACGGATGTCGGGAACTTAGCAGCATCGGCAACCTCACCCATCCTCGAATTTGCGGAAAAAACGAAATCAATACTGGCAATCGGTCCCGGGCTTTCCCAACATCCCGAAACAGTGTCCCTCGTCCATCAATTGATACGCGAAAACCGGGAACAGAGGATTGACTTACGGATGGTTATCGATGCAGATGGCCTGAACGCCCTCGCGCAAGATAGAGAAACCCTTTCACGCCTCAACAGCGAGGCAGTGCTCACACCGCATCCCGGTGAGATGGCGCGGTTAACGAACACCGCAGTTCCTACATTAGAGGCAGACAGGATTGGGACCGCTCAACAGTTTGCAAGTGAACAGGGTGTAACACTCGTATTTAAAGGGGCACCGACTGTTACCAGCGATCCAAATGGAAATCTATGGATAAATTCAACGGGTAACCCCGGCATGGCAACAGGCGGTATGGGGGACGTATTGACAGGCGTAATTGCGGGGTTAATGGCACAAGGCATACCGAGTGAAAGTGCAGCTGCGCTTGGGGTCTATCTACACGGGTTATCGGGAGACATCGCCGCGGAGAGATTTGGGAGACATGGGCTCATTGCCAGTGATGTGCTAAAGACGGTTCCGGAGGCAATTTTAACGATTGCGCCTGGGCTGCTGCGTCCGTTGTCCTTGCAGTATTCCAATGGTTAACGAACCCTTCATAATCTCAAGTAGGTTTCTTAACAATTTTAGATCGATGCCGACAGCGGAGGCATCGCTCAGAAGCACATAGTTAGAAAAACAATTTTAGATCCGTGCCGACAACGGAGGTACGGACCAGATTCAATAGGGTAAAAATATGGAACTCGGATTAACTGGAAAAGTTGCTGTTATTACTGGCGGTAGTGAGGGGATCGGCAAAGGTATCGCGCACCGTCTGTGTGAAGAGGGTGCGAAAGTCTCAATTTGTGGGAGACGCGAATCAGTCTTAACAGATGCGGCTGAAAACATCCGCACACAAACCGGGGGTGAAGTCCTTGCCATCCCCGCAGATGTAACGAAACCGGAAACACTGGAAAATTTCATCGGACAGACCGCGACCCACTTCGGAAAGATTGACATTTTAATCAATAACGCCGGACGTTCGGCAGGTGGTGATTTCGAAACCATGAGCGATGAAGCATGGTACGAGGACCTGGATCTCAAGTTAATGGGGGCTATTCGTTGCGCGCGATTGGTGATTCCACACATGAAAAGCAATGGCAGTGGTAGGATTATCAACATCACGCATCCGGGGGGCAAACAGCCCAGCGCAGGTTCCTGTCCGACCTCCGTCAGTCGAGCAGCAGGGATCGCTATGACGAAGGCACTCTCTAAGGAACTGCTACCCCATAAAATCTTGGTTAACACGGTCTGCCTGACCTCGATTAAGACTGCCCAAGGGGAACGCGCATGGAAAGCGGCGGGTTCACCCGGAACGCTTGAGGAATATTGGGAAGAACAGGGCGCGGGGCATCCACTCGGACGTTTAGGGGAACCGCATGAGGTGGGCAATCTTGTCGCTTTCCTCGTTTCGGAGTGTGCATCGTTTATTACAGGCACTGCTATCAATATTGATGGTGGACTCTCGGCAGTCGTATAATAGACATTTTCTAAACGTAGAGAAATGGGCGGCTCCTATTCCGTGGGACCGCCCTTTTTAGCGCGACTCGCAAGTTTCCAAAACTTGCTATATATAAAGCTAGCAACTTATGGAGAACAATATGGAAATCTACAAAATTTATCCTATCCCAGCGGCGGATGCCTCAACTGCGTTTCAAGTGGAACTGGATCCACGCGCAATTGCCGCAGCAGAAGAACTTGAAAACAGCGGAGCGCAAGGCACTGAAAGAGAAGAAATTTTAAAAAAACACCTCGGTGACGATTATGAGAAAGGCTACCGAGGGACAGCATGGAGTCTGCATGGGATCTCTGAGGGGTTAACCCCTGCACGCTTGACAGTTTTGCTGGAAGCGCGCGGTGAATACTTCGACCCTTGTGCCGAGCGCGAGACGTTCGATCATAGCCTGATGGTTAACGTCGAAGAAGAGTTAGCGTCGCAGTTGGAGGATATCCCTGAATCTGTTTTAGCGGCAATTGTTGAAGAATATAAGACTGAACTGTCAGGCACGTAGATTGCAGCTTCACTCGCACCACCCCATAGGACTACTTCATTTACGGGCTTCTATGTGTTCTCAGACACATATTACTCCACTGGGGTTTAGATTAAGTATATACAGTTTTCTATACAAGCAGCACCGCGATGGTTGAAGAGCCTCGCGGTGCTCAATTTTTTACGTGTCAACCTACAATTTTTGCGTGTCAACCTACAATTTTTGCGTGTCAACCTACAATTTTTGCGTGTCAACCTACAATTTTTGCGTATAGACAAGCCTTGAGTTCATACGAATATGTTCCATCTCTGCGGCAATAATATTTTATTTTTAAGGAGAAGGAAACGCTGTTAATGGATCTAACAAGCTAAGCCGTCCGTGTATTTTAGGCGATTCTCTTCTCAAATAGACGCTTGAAGTTCTAACAAATTTGGGAGCAAAAAGACGTTTATTTTAGGAATTGGCACGAAACTTGCTTAAAAGGGTTCATAGAGGGACATCAGAACGTTTTACCCTGATAGTTTAGTTTCGTTTTTTTTTGATGGTTGCGTTAGAAGGTAAGTCCTCACGTTAAACTCATATTTTTTGAAAAAAAACTAAAGGTTTTGGGTTTGGCGGTATATAGTTAAGCAAGGATAGGATATATGGTATTCACGAAATCCATAAATTTTCTTTTTCATTGACTTTACATCTGAAAGGGGAACACCCATGAACGAACATAGAGGCCCACACAACTCAGCAAAGTGCCCGTTCTATATTGTGCCTGACGATCCGCTCTCTGCGGAAGCCTCAGTAAATCACTGCGTTAAGTGTGTTACCTACGGAAACGCCCGGTTAGAAAAGTTAAGGGCAGATTTCTACCAAGTTGCGTTCTTGACGATTCTCGAAGAGGGTCCGAAGTATGATCCTGATCATGTCAGTGGTGCGAGTTTTATCACGTTTATCAAATCTCGTGTGTGTGGTCGACTGTGGTCTGAAAGACGACAAGAGATGAAATATCTGCCCTGTTCACAGGATGAGGAGGATCCTACTACTGAGGATTTAGCATCAAATCCGTTGGTTGAGGCCCTCATTGCCGGGGCATGTGCTTGCGAAAACTTTGAAGATACTGTGGTCGAGGACATAGAAGCGGATCACTTCCGAAAATTACTTCCACAACTGCTTTCGAAACTTTCAAAGAGAGAGCGCGAAATCTTGAGATTGAAATACTTCGAGTGTTGTAGTGGGGTAGAGATAGCCGACGCGTTGACCGTATCCGAGGGGCGCGTCAGCCAAATTACGAAAAGTGCGTTAGCAAAGTTGAAAAAGGCATATCTGCGTTTGTTAGAGGACGCATGTCCAATACGGGTCGATGTCGTTCCTGAAGCAAGCCGCAGTAACCTATGAGAATATGTAGGGAGTGTTGATTTAGGTTATCTTTGATACTTCAATCTTTTCATACCTACGTTACAAGTTACATCACTTTAATCAATGAATACTCAATTTCAAACCAAGTTGTTCCCTGGAAGTCCAACGGAACATTCACTTAAAAAGAGGAGTCAATCATGACCACTAAAGTTCGTAGAGAGAATGGCATCACGATTTTAGAACCTAAAGGGAAAATAATGGGATCCTCAGCATCAGAATTATGGGCGGAAATCTCGCCGCAGATAGAGGGTTCCGATACACCCCGTATTCTCATCAATTTTGAGCACGTCAACAAGGTCGACAGCACAGGCCTCGGTGTGATGATGAAAGCACGTGCCGTTGTCGCGCGAAAAAAAGGACGGGTCGGGGTTATCAATGTCAGCAAACACATCGGTAACCTAATTGTTATGAGTCGACTCGTGAGCCTCTTTGAACGTTTCGATAATGAGGCTGCTGCGGTTTCAAGACTCTCCGCTTAAAACCCAAAATTCTGTGAAATGTTAAACGGGGGTGGTAAAATCACCCCCGTTTTTTTATGCGGTTCTTTTTAGAAATAATGCAACCTTTCACACCATCTAATAGCATCTCTAAAAGTTTATATCGCATTAACCGAGATATTCATCCAGATCCCAGTAGGCGCGGTTTCCTAACCGCACTGGGCGTAACTCAAAACAGTATTCCTTTTTAAGAAGAATCATCAATCAGAATTGGTATTACCGCTTGCACTCCAGCGGAGTGCTATGTGTATAAGTAAGTGGCAACTTGGGTTATTTATAACTAAAGGTTTCCGTCTCGGCTACATATAATTAAGCATAGAGAGAATTATCCACATAGTTCCTTCTATGAAGTTTGGAAACTACAGCAAGTTAAACAGGTCTGTGCTATAGAATAGCGCAATTTATGGAGCATCAACAAGTTTGCTTAAACACCCATCAGTATAGATGCTCCAATGGAGGTAAATTCTCATGTTAGCAAAGTTTCGACGTATCGTCCAAGTTACTCTACTCACAGCCGCGTTGATTTTTGGCGCGATGCTTATGATAGGCAGTTTTGATACCGACAGCTTGGCTCAGTCACATCATACCAGCGAGACTTACATTGGGGTAGGTAGTGTACATTTCGGGATAGAAACATATACGGACTAACCCTAACCCTAACCCCTAAGTATGCCGGGGAAACTTTACGGTTTCCCCGCATCTCCATATCATAGAGGTTTTGATAAATGAAAGTTTTCTTGATTTTTTTATTCATCTTTAGTCTCTCAAAAGGGGAGGGAAATATACCAGAGGGTGACTGGCCCTTAGGGCTTGAGCCCGATTTTGAGATTCCAATAGACAACCCGATAACTGCGGAAAAAGTCAGACTCGGTAAACGCCTCTTTTTTGACAAACAGTTGAGTCTTGATGGAAGCCTCAGTTGTGCGACGTGTCATGACCCAGGGCAAGGTTTTTCAAATGGGTTGGCTGTTACTGAAGGAGTCTCAGGGCGGAAAGGTAGCCGAAACGTGCCAACCCTTGTGAATCGGCTCTATGGGAATGCCCAATTCTGGGATGGCCGCGCGGCAACATTGGAATCTCAAGCATTGGGACCCCTCTTCAATCCCGACGAGATGGGGATGAACGAAAACTTGCTCCTGCAAAGATTGAAGACAGATGCAACTTATCAAAACCTCTTTTATGAGGCATTTGGAACCTCTGAGCCCTCAGTAGAGAGTGTCGGCAAAGCCATTGCCTGTTTTGAACGGACACTCCTCACGGGCGAAACGGCTTTTGATCGGTATGAGTGGGAGGGCGAGAAACCTGCTCTGAGTGAGAGTGCCGCGAGAGGACTCGTCCTGTTTCGAGGCAAAGCGAGATGTAACACATGTCACATCGGCACTAATTTTACAGACGAGCAATTTCACAACATCGGCGCTGGTGAAGGTGCGGGTCAGCAGGATGCGGGACGTGCCGCGGTGACGGGCGATTCCGCTGATTTTGGCAAGTTCAAAACACCCTCCTTGAGAAACATTGAACTAACAGCGCCTTATATGCACGACGGCAGCTTAGCACGCCTTGAAGATGTTATCGCATTTTACGACCAAGGAGGTCGTCCTAACCTCAACCTCGACAAAGAAATGAAACCTATTGAACTCACCGACGCAGAAAAAGCGGATTTACTGGCTTTTTTGAAAAGTCTTACCGGTCCAGTTTTTTCAGTGACGGTTGAAGAACTCAAGGGACTTGCACAATGAAACACACATCTTTTTTACTTCTCAATTTTCTGCTAATCTATGCCGGACTTCTACCCGCTGACGAAGGCACAGGCAGAATTACTGGCAAAATTTTTTTAGACAGAGAGCCACCAGCATTACCCCAAATTGCAGTAGATAAAAACGTTGAATTTTGCGGGGAAACCTTGACAGATGCTGTACTGATGGTTCAAAACCGAGGCATTCAGGGGGCAGTGGTATCCCTGGACTGGCAAACGGAGGTCCCCACCGCTGGAAAACTGCCTACCCCTATACATCTTCAGAGTCGAGGGTGTCGGTTTCATCCACGCGTTCAAGCAACGCGACTCGAGAATTATTTGATGCTCAACAGCGGTGATAAGGTAACACATAACCCACACGGGTGGTGGAACAATCAAAAGACTATCTTCAATATAACCCTTTTGAATCCGAATCAGAAGTTCAAGCGGAAGTTCAGATGGGCAGGCACCTATCGCGTAGAGTGCGATACACATACATGGATGAAAGCCTACATCTTGGTCTTCACACACCCATTTTACACTGTCACAGATGAAGAAGGGGTTTTTAGACTGGAGAATGTTCCTGCCGGCACTCACACAATTCGTGTCTGGCATGAAATTCTTGGCGAACAGACAGCAACAATAGTGGTAGTACCAAAGAAAGCAACAGAGAAGCAATTTGTATTGCCGTTCGTTGATAAGCGACGCAAAGAACTCGTTCCTAAAACAGTTGCCCCCTGGCCCCCAAATAGCAGCACGCAGTGATGAGAGGACAGATATTATGCAGGGAAACAAACTCAAAAATCTCCTTCACCAAAACCTTCAAGGGTGGCGAATGAGCCTCCTCATCTCCGTATGCCTTGCAGGTGCTCTCTTAGTCAGCCTCTCTGTTTTAAAAGGAGCTTCTTATGAAGATGTTGGAGTCCGAGAATGCCCTACGGACGATATCGCCTATACACTGAATTTAATCTCACCCTCTCAACTGGGGGTAAAACAGTGGCAAATCGGGGACTATGCGGAATATCAATACAACCAAAAGTCTGCTATAGTCTCATCTCTACTGGAGCAACATTTCAAGTCCGATGCAATGCAAGCGCGTTTGTCTGCGAGGGATGTGAAATTTCATATTATCGGAGAACTAAGCACATTGGGACAGAGTCGTTACTGGATGCGAAAAACGGGCCTCGCTTTTTTTCGTGCGATCCCCAAGGATATCTATCGGTTAGTCTCGCCCACGGATCTACGTATCACCTCTGAAACCCCGCGATTTCATTTTGTGAGGAATTATGTTCCCAGGCGAGATGATTTTTGTCAACAAGTTTCCACTCCCTTAGCGACCCTCGTCAAACTGGAGGAAAGTGAAACGAAAACCCCAGCGGGTCTGTTCGATTGTATTCACTACCGTGTTGAGTTTGGGACGAATTCCGCCCCAATAGAAATCTGGGTAAACCCCAAAATCCGGCCCTTGGGAATTGTCCGAGTGAGCACACCCAACGAAGTTTTGGAACTTGCATCCTACGGACAAGACACAGTATTTGATGTCCCAGAACTGATTCACCCTGTTATTGAAGGCATCACAACATTAGCACAAGGATGTACCTCTTGCCATGGATATGATAACTGCCACGAACTCATTTCGCCACCCCGGTAAGGCATTGGCACTCCTCATAGGCATCATAGCACTTATCTGGAGCGGATGTGGGAATAAACCAAAAGACATCAGCGACTTTGGGAAGGCGAAAGATGTCACAGAGGATCTCTACCATCGCTTGAAAGCCGGCATGTTTGAACCGAGTATAGATCCGCTCGTCTGCCAAATCATGGCGGTTCCCAGCGTGTCCAATATCAATGCACTCAAACACACGAAACCTCCAACGAAGTTGAAAAGAACGCCTCGTAAAATAGCCCGTGTTTCGTGGGAACGCGGATCCTTTCGAGTTCAATCCGACGATCTTGGTCGAGTGGTTATCTACATGGATGAGGAGACACTCTTTAGCCATGTTCAGGTAGCAACACTTGATGGATTAGAAATAGGACTACAATTCTTTGAAATCGCTTCACAACCCATTCGATGAAAAAGGAAGTCGTCAACAGATCTGAGAACCATTTATGGCAAATCTGATAAATAAGTAGACCCTTGGTAAACTCCAAGCAAAAATCGTTTCTTAACGTGTGGGCAAAGTTCCTAACCTCGCCTACACTGTCTAATTCATTCTAAAATTCACGATAGGAGGTTAACAGAAAATGATTTCAAAATACAGTTACCTGATAGTATTTTCAGTCTGGCTCGGTGTCGTGGGGTGTTCCTCCCCAAACCACATTGAATTTGAAGAGGCATTTGAACTCGGGTCATTTCTCAAAACCCATGTCCGTGAGTTGCCTGGACAGAAGGTTCAGTTTCAAATCCTCACACGGCAGGGGGAATCGGTTCCGTTTGGACTCTTAAAATTCCGATGGGTTGAAGGTGGACGTATGAGTTTCCAAACGGATCCAAATGGCGTGCTTCGTATGGAGTTTGAGAAAGATATATTAGATTACGAGGTAATGGTTTCTGCAGAAGCGAAGAAGAGTAAGGTTCGCGTGATATGGTAGACGGAATTATCGACGGTTTTCTCTCGTTTTTCAGGTTGCAACTTTTTCGCAGGGGATAAAAAATGCTCATTAGACTGTTAAAATCTCATCCACACTTATTAGCAGGCCTCTGTTTTTTGGTACTTACTGTAGCAATGACTTGGCCCGTTGCTATGCATCTGAACACGCATGTAACCCCCGGCCAGCAGCCTGTTATGACCGTCCCCTATCTCAACCTTTGGACCTTAGCATGGAATCATCACTGGTTAAAAGGACAAGCGGACAGTTATTGGGATGCGAATTTATTCTATCCGCATCAGAAAACCCTTGCCTATTCAGAACCTCAATTGGGTATGGGCTTACTCACATTCCCGTTGGTGTTCCTCGGTGCGAATACGGTTTTAATGTATAACCTGCTTCTGCTCGGATTCATCTGGGGGGCTGGTATGGCGGTTTACGCCCTCTGTTGGTCCCTCTTTGGAACGTTAAGGAAGGAGAATTTTCACTCCAAGACATACCGAGGTTACCGATGGGGAGCCGCTGTCATAGCAGGTATCCTATATGGATTTCATTTCTATATGTTCGCTGAAATGGGAGTCTTGCAACTGTTAGCGACGCTCTTTCTGCCCCTCACCTTTTTAGGCATCCATCGCTTTCTCAACAGCAACAGATGGGCAGATGCCCTCCTTTTCTGTGCGGGCTTCCTTGGATGCTGGTATACATGTGCCTACTATGGACTCTTTCTTAGCGTTTTCGTCTGTTGCTTCGTCCTTAAATTTGGGTATCGAAAAGTGTTAGACATGGAATGGAAAACCTTAATCCGTGGCGGCGTTACAGCAGTGATAACTTTCTCGTGTTTAGCACCCTTAATTGTCGGTATGCAATCCGCTAAGACTGCGATGGAATTGTCGCGTCCGAAGTTCCTTGTTCAGAACCTATCCGCAGTGCTTTCAGATTACCTTAAATTGCCTCAGAACAGTTGGCTTTACGGGAGAATTTTGGACATCGGTAGTCCCGACCGGAGCATATTCCTCGGTGCGACGCTCGTGTGCCTTGCAGGTATCGGAACAATAGCCATTTTTAGAGCCAAGGATCCTAAAAACACCGCCAATAAACAAAGCATGCCGGTAGGTAGAGGGCAACAGGCCCAGAAGGTGGGGTTCCCACAACACTACGGGAGATTCTACTTCGTCATGGCTGGGCTCGCCTTTTGGCTCTCCTTCGGCATGGCACTCACACCGACAAACGCCACCGGATTAGGCGTATACCGAATCGTGGCATGGTTCTCGCCTTACAATCTGCTTTATCAATTTGTTCCAGGATTTTCCTCCATCCGATCGCCATATCGGTTCGTCATTTTTTCTACCCTGTTCCTCGCCGTACTTGCGGGGTGGGGTGTCCTTTGGTTATCTCAACGAGCAGCCCCACGATGGCGGTTTGTACTTATCCCCATCTTCCTAACAGTTGTGATTTTAGAGAGCTGGCCGCTCCCTGCTCGGCTGGTTAAGGTGCCAGGAAGCATTGCGGAAGTCCCACGCATCTACCAGCACGTCAAAAGACTTCCCCCCGAGGCAACCTTGCTTGAACTCCCATTAGCGAGAGGTCCTTCGGAGCGACAATTAGAAACGGAGGCACTGTTCCTGTATTACAGCACCCTCCATTGGCATAGGATAGTGAATGGATATTCCGGCTTTACCCCACATGCCAAAGTTGATCTGAAAAAAGTGATAGCGGAATCGTCACCTGAAACCGTCCTCGCAGCGTTCAATACCTTTGGTACCCAATATGTCTTAACACATGAAGCACAACTTAACGAAAAGGAAAAACAGAAATTGGAAGCGTTGGAAGGAAATGGGCTCATCTCTCTCGCGCGTGAAGACACAAATAGGCTTTACAAAGTAGGCTTTAATTCTACAGAGATGGAAAATTCTCTTCCGGACATTGTAGCACTGACACTTTATGAAAGTACTACTTCCCCGAATCATGTGACCCTTTGTCTCTATTATCAGGTAGATGAGCATCAATGTGAACTGACAACCCCATGGGAACACAGCGTCGGATGTAAGGTAACTTGGTATCCCAAATCAGAACAGGGCGAACCAGTCCTTGTGAGTACAAGCACGTATCACGATAGCAAATTGATAACTAAAACATCCAATGCTGTCGCCTTCGACCTGCCCGCGCCACCACCGGGCGAGTACAGAGTCATAGTGCAACAACTGACCGAGACAAGTGCTCCGATCAGAAGCGGAATCTGTCACATATATGAAAATGGTTTTGTCGCTTTTCAGAGGAGAAACTAATATTATGGGTAATCGCATCTTACTCCCTATTATTGTGTGTGTCACTACATTGTTAACGCTGTGGCTATTCCTTGACTTCCAGAAACGGTGGAAAGCCGCTGCTGCTTTTCACACCATCGTTAAGGAGGCGCCACTCAGCGTGAGGTACCTCTTCATTGCCCCAGAACAATTGGGAGTTGACAAATGGAACCCCGGTGATTCTGCAGTATATCAACTCAAAACCAATACCGATCATAGACAAATCGCCTTCCAAGTCGTCGCATCGGAAAGCCAACCCAACAGTGATTTTTGGCTGAAAACGAAGGGGCTGGTACAATATAATGGAATAGATATGGAGGTATGGCGGCTTCTGAGCACAGAATCTCTCCGCCCTGGCAGCGAAAGTGCTAAGGTTATCTTTACCACAAGGGCTGTTCCATTTCTCGTTCCATCGCGCAGTGTGCCGCCTCATCCTTTAATTCTCGAACATGTTGGGAAAGAAATGGTGGAAACAGCAAGCGGTATCTTTGAATGCCAGCACTATTTTGCCCAACTACAAGCCCCGGATGGCAGTTGTGAGCCTCTTTTGGAAATTTGGGCGAACCCATCCGTTCTACCCTTAGGCATTGTCCGTGCCCGCTGGCGGGACGAAGTATTTGAACTGGTTCGGACACAGACACCACCAATATCTGAAATCCCTAAAATGATCTCAAAAATGATTGGGGTGCATCAACATAACAGTGTCCAGAGGATGAAGGTTCCTGAACAGACGGTTTCTGTCTGTGCTCAGTGTCATGACGGGGAAATAGGTGGAAAGCACTTAAAGCAGGAGTCACTTACCCGCCTTCGCGCGGTTGCGTTTGACCTAACACAAGCACTTTATCATACCTACGCTGCTGGGTTGGCACAGCCCCACAATCTCCTGTCACTCCAAGTCATCTCGAAAGGTGGGAAACGATTGGCCTCACAATCCTTGTGCTTTACTTGGAAGAAGGGGAGTTTCCGAGTACAGACCAACCCTACCGGACACCTGGGACTATCCCTAGACCCAACTGCCCAGCAAAGCAACATTCGCGTAGCGACGGAAAAAGGTCACCTTGTTTTAAACACCTCTACAAAAGGCATGTAATACCATTTCTAAAAGATTATATTGCATTGACAGATCGCTTCAAAGACCCCACCAGACTGCACAGGAGACCAACGGTCTCCTATGCTACAAAGAGCTCGTTTATTGAAGCATTTTCAATCAGAAATGGTATAATATCAAGTTAATGTAGATGTAAAACGCTAAAAAGTGATATAATTTCATACATAGGCATTCTCCTGTTCACACTATGGTTTCTTCATCCATCACTTTGGCATATTGGTTTCCCTATCTATTCAATTCTTCTTTGGCAAAGGTATTGGTATGAAACACAGGGTAATTCTAAGGTTCTATCTCATTTTAATAGGACTCATATTCATATCACAAGTGTCTGCCCACGAAACTGAAATTATACCGGGCACCGACGTATACGTCCTGACGTTAGAAACTGTGAATTCGGGGAGGGTAAATTGGTCGAGTGCCTCTTGGAAGTATCACCCAGGCGATAACTTGGAATGGGCGAGTCCAACTTTCGATGATACAGCGTGGGAATCCACGAGCATATTGTTATCTCCCAATGCCTTGCCCGAGGGTGGATGGCAGGGTATTGGATGGTTCAGACTTCATCTCTCCGTTGCTGATGAGCAGCTTTGGAATATGCCGTTAGCCCTCCATGTGGTGTATCAAATGGGGGCATCTGAAATCTATCTCGACGGAAAACTGATTTATAAATTCGGTAAAGTAGGAACACGACAAGGGGAAGAGGAACCCTATTGGGAGCGAAATCCACAGGCGATTTCGTTTTCGGGTAAAACTGATCATCTCATCGCGGTTCGATATTCCAATTTCTTGCTCCATCAATCGAGCCCCTTCCTCGGCTTCAGTTTGAGTCTCACCCCGCTAAACGCAAGCATTAAAAAACGTGTCAACACAGTTCGCCAAGGCACTACTTTTCAGATGGTGTGGACAGCGATCTCGGCTTTTCTGATGCTGCAGCACCTGTTGTTATTTATCTTTTACCCTCGCATGCGGGAAAACTTATATTTTTCTATCTTAACGGGGAGTATCGGGACGTTTGTTTTTTTTCTGCACCAATTTACCTTGTTGACGACAAATGGAACCCATATTCTACACCTGCTTCAACTCCTTATCTGCGTTTATGTCCTGATGTTCTTGGCAGCCCTGCTGTTTCTGTACACGCTTTTCTATGTAAAACTGCCAAAATCTTTTTGGGGCTTTCTTATTGGCTGGGGTGTAACACTCTGCGTGGGTCTCCTGAGTCTTAAGTCAGGCTTTCCGCCCATTAGTGAAAGTACACCCCATTCAAGCTGGTCTGATGGGACCCACAATATCAGGGTTTCGGAGAGTGTAGGACTAACACTTTCACTTCTATTCCTGTTTACAAGCCTCACATTTTTAGAGATGGCACGGGTAATTATCGTCGCCATCTCTAAGAAAAAAGATGACGCGTGGATTTTTGGAATCGGCTCGTTCGCCCCTTTTATCCTGCCGCTCGCGTATATTTTTTTCCCAACACATATTACCACAATATACATTAGTTGGAAATTTAGTGCACTTGTTCCCTTTTTTCCGATGTCGGTTTATCTTGCTCGCAACTTCGCCCGGAGCCGCCGCCAACTCGAAACTGAGGTATTTGAGCGAAAATTGTTAGCAGCCGAAAACGCCCGTAAAACAGAAGAGTTTGCAGCAGCACATGACCTTCAGGTGTCAATGCTGCCGCAAACCCCACCGGAACTTCCTAACCTTGATGTCGCCTTTAAGATGCAACCCGCAACGGAAGTTGGGGGCGACTATTATGACTACACTCTCAGCGAGAACGGTCGGCTTACATTCGCCATCGGGGATGCAACAGGACACGGCATGAATGCTGGACTCGTGGTTTCCGCTGTTAAGGGCCTTTTCAAGACCTCAGCACAAGACGCTGACAACTTGGAAACGCTCGATCATATCTCCCAGGGTATTAAGAGCATGAATCTGAAAAGATTATCCATGGCGATGATGCTCGCTACAGTAAATCACAACACACTAACACTGACAGGTGCTGGAATGCCACCTGCCCTCTTCTATATAGCGAACGAAAACAGAGTTGAGGAGATATTCCTTGAAGGCACGCCCCTCGGCTGGTCTATCGGATCCGAGCGAGAAGAGATGTCGTACGAACTCCACAGCGGCGATACCCTCTTGCTCATGAGTGACGGTTTGCCAGAGATGTTGAATCCGGAAAATGAAATGCTAGACTATCCAAAGACAAAAAATTTGTTTACGGAGGTGGCAACCCAATCCCCGCAAGCGATTATTGACCACATCTTCAAGGCAAGTACATCCTGGGCAAACGGTAAACCCCAAGCGGATGACGTGACGCTTGTTGTCATTAAAGTGAAGTGACCCGTCTTTCTTCAAAGGTCGTAGATCACACTGCATGCGACTATAAACGCTGGCACTCTGTCCGTTTATTAATGGACGAAATAAAACGTAGATACGAAACTGAAAGAGTGATATAATCTCATACATGGGCAAATATCCTTTCTAAGGTGTAGCGCGCTCACCTATAAGGTTAAGGTATTGGTTTCCTTATTTACTCAATTCTTCTTTGACGAAGGTGTTATTACATTCAAGCGTACATCTTAAAAAAACTAAAGATTTTGGATTTAGCTGCATATAATTAAAATATGTAGGCAGGAAGGATCAACATTATGTTAGGCACCCTGATACGCCAAGAACTCTTAACCCATCTCATGAGCGCGCGGTTCCTTGCTGCCTTCCTGATTACGCTTCTGCTCGTTGTTGCCAATACAATTGTGCTAATTGATGATCATGAAAGCCGAGTGGCGAGTTCCAGCCAGCAAGCAAAGGTTCATCGTGAGAAAGCGGTGAGTGCCCCCACCTATTCGATGTTAGAACTGTTCGTCGAGCGGACTCCGAACCCTTTAAGTCTCTTTAGCACAGGATTAGACAAGCGACTGGGGACGACTGTTGAAATTGATCATGGGAGTGTCCCGTTGATTTCAAGTGTTTCCGGGCGAAATCTGGAGAATCCGTATTTGAATCTCTTTTCAAAGGTAGACTTGGTCTCTGTCTTTCAAGTGGTGCTGAGTCTTCTCGCCTTGCTTTTCGCTTATGATGCGATTGCGGGAGATTGGGAAGCTGGCACCTTACGTCTGGTTATCTCACACCCGGTTCGACGCGGCGGAATTTTGCTTGGTAAATATATCGCTGCGATGATCTGCTTGCTACTCCCTGTGCTAATGAGCTTACTGATAGTGCTGCTTCTTTGCTCTCTCGCGAATTCAATTCAACTCAACGGACAGGATTTCCTCCGGATTGGTGGGATCGTTTTGACGACAATTGTCTACTTGTCCCTCTTCTACCTGATCGGGTTGTTGATTTCTGTGACGACTCGCCGCACGGCTACGTCCCTGATCCTCTGCATGTTCTTCTGGGTGACTTTGGTGCTTGTTTATCCCAACTGGAGTCGGTTTTCCATGAATCCGGGGGGCGATATACGCGCCGAAAAACAATCCGTGAGCCAACAAATTGAGCAGATGTGGGAAGAAGCCGAGAGAGAAAAACAACAGTTCTTAGCAAACAGTCCCCTGGAGGGGGATCCTCCCAGGTTTAATATAGGCTATTCAGGGGCATCCTTGCGTGCTGACAGAAGATATAGGCTCAATATGTATCAAGTGAATACGGCTTCAGAACCGTTCATCTCGCCTTTCCAAAATTACCACGCGTTCATCAATGCGATGCATATCCGTCTCGCAGAAAAGGCTGCATTGATACGTGAACAAGGCTTGGCACGAACAGATATCCGGCAGTCGAAATGGGATGAAAGGTTGATGAAACTCAGTCCTGCAAGCTTGTATACGTTCGCGACCTCTGCTTGGGCGGGTACTGACTTGGATGGGATGTTAGATTTTAGTCGTGCTACACAGAGGTATCGCCAAACGTTAATTGACTATTTCCATGACAGAGACGCATTCGCAAGTCGACTCTGGTTCGCGTCTGACAAAGGGAGAGTAGATTGGTGGGATTTACCTCGGTTTACTTTCCAGCAAGTAGATGTTAACGTAAACGCGCAGCGCGCCCTGCCAGAATTGTTTTTGCTATTGTTAATCAATATCGTCCTATTCATGGTGGCAATCTTGATTTTTGTCAAAATTGAGGTATAGCTGGACAGGTAACTTCTGAAGGAGAAAGTACGATGATCGGACATGTTATCAAACGCGAATTCTTAGACCATCTCAATAGTCTGCGTTTTGCCTTGACTGTCTTGGTGATGTCAGCATTAATGGTAACCAACGCTGTCGTGCATCTTCAGACACACCCAGCTAAGGTCCGGAAGTATTCCGAGAATGTTAACACCTCCCGAAATGAATTGCAGTCCCAGACGGATCTCTATTCTCTGCTACAAGAGGGGCCCGGTGCGCTTTACAAACGCCCCTCTCCGCTGACCTTCATTGCAGCCGGTAGCGAGACGTTTTTGCCGGGGCAAGGAACGAACAATTGGGGGTCTTGGCGTAAAGAAACGTTCCCAGGCGTATCAGTAAAAAGTATCTGGTCGCTGGATTATTCCACCGTCAACCCGAATGTGCGAGATCTTCGTCCCGCGGCGACAAAAATAGATTGGGTGTTCATCATCACCTATCTGCTCTCCTTTATCCCGCTTCTGTTTACGTTTGATGCCCTCTCTGGCGAAAGAGAAAGGGGAACGCTTCGACTGTGCCTCGCGAATCCGATATCGCGTCCTGCCCTGTTAGTTGGAAAGTTTTTGGGGACCCTCCTAACGGTCCTACTCCCCTTCTATTTTGCGGTGTTGCTGAATCTGGCAGTGATTTCCACGGACAGTTGGACACAGTTCGGAGCGGCAGACTGGGGCCGTTTGGGCATGATCGTCCTGATTGCGTCAGGCTATGCTGGCATCTTTATCGCGATAGGATTGATGGTGTCGGCGAGCACCCGAGAGAGCCGCGTGAGTCTCGTCATCCTGTTGATAATCTGGGTGGCACTTGTCGTGTTTATGCCTTCTACCCTCGGCACGCTTGCCCAGAAATGGATGGCACCCGTCCAAACCGTCCACCAACGGGAAATGGCAAAAGCGAGTGCTCTTGATCAGGTTGATGAAAGTTTTTACGCACAACTGGAAGCCAAATTACAAGTCAGCAGCTTTCTGAGTGAATTTATGCAACTTATAAAAACTTCGCCCGAAAAGGCAGGAGAATTCGCGGCAGGGAAGGAGGAAGCCTTAACATCGGAATTGGCAAAGTTGCAATCCAGAGAGGTAGATTCAGGGGAATTACAGATCAAGGCTGAATTTGTCAACAAAGATGTGGAGATTCGGGAAAGACTGAACAGAGCGCATTTAGCGGCACAAATCGCACAGGTCCAGCGTGCACGAGGCATTACCCGTTTCTCTCCAGCGGCGATAGTCGAATACGCCCTTGAATCCATGGCAGGCACCGGGTTGAATCGCCATTTGCAATTCCTTGCGCGTGTAGATATTCATATAAAGGCATTCAGAAACTTCATTGTTGAAACCGACCGCGCCGATACAGAGAGTCCTCATATTATCGGTATCCCTGAGGGTATGTCTAAAAAGCCGATCTCGTCAAGGGCACTCCCAACTTATGAGGATAAGATTACTTTCAGCGATACGGTCAACGCGGCAATGGTGGATATACTACTGCTTATGTTGCTGTTCGTTGTGTTTCTTTCCGGAGCATTCCTCGTTTTCATACGTTCGGAGGTATGAATATCTGCAGCCCATAAGCCCATCACTAAAAGGAGAAATAAAATTCTTCCTTGAAAATTCCTTATATTTCCAGTACCATTAGAGAAAAATCAACCGTAGGAGGAACCTCATGTTAGAAACCCGTGATCTTACGAAAGTTTATAACGAAAGCGTTTTAGCTGTTAACAAGTTGAACCTGAAAGTGGACGATGGCGAAATTTATGTTGTCCTCGGCGCGAACGGTGCTGGGAAAAGCACGACCATCTCCATGCTGCTGAACTTCATCGAACCCACAAGCGGCACTGCCTTGGTAGGCGACATTGAGATTCCAAAGTTCCCACTGGAGGCAAAGAAGCATCTCGCCTACGTCTCTGAAAACGTTGAACTCTATCGAAATTTTACGGCGCGTCAAAACCTATCCTTCTTCGCGAAGCTCGGTGGACGCAAGAAGGTATCCAACGCGGACCTCGATGCGACGCTTGGACGTGTCGGTTTACCGGAGGCAGCCTTTACACGGCGCGTCAAGACCTTTTCCAAAGGAATGCGCCAACGCTTGGGCATTGCCATTGCGATCATGAAGAATGCACAAGCCGTTCTCCTCGATGAGCCGACTTCGGGTTTGGACCCCAAAGGGGGTGCCGATTTCCTGAATCTTCTTCGTGAGTTGAGAGAGGAAGGCAAAGCCATCTTCATGTCTACGCACGACATCTTTCGTGCCAAGGAGATCGCTGACAGGATCGGCATTCTCGTGGAAGGCAACCTTGAACGCGAGTTGACACGCGAAGAAATTCTCAAAGAAAACCTTGAGACGTTGTATCTGCACTATGTTGCTGGATACGAACCGGAAGAAGTTTAAACCGAACTGGATTAGAAGGATAAAACTATGGATGGATGCAAGAAAAAAAGGAAGAGAAGATTGGAAGATTGGAAGATTGGGAGATTGGGCACCTATCCTTCCACCCATCCATCCTTCCATTCCTGCTTTCAGTCTTTGACGTTTGCACTGATATTTATGAGCGCGATAGCGGTATCACTGTCTGTTCCATTGGCAGCAGTGCCAGAAGAGATCCCGCCTGTTAACGATAACAGCCCGAAAACGAAAGAGGAACAGAGCCGCCAAATCCTGATAGAAATCGATCGCCTGAAGATGGAGTTGGCAGAAAATCTAATGAAAAAGAAGCAGGTGGAGCTCGAAAACCTCAAGGCGATGCTGATGGAGGAAAACAACATCGTCACCGTCTCGGAGGTGAATACTGCAGAAGAGGCTTACGAACGCGCCGTCGATGAATATGAACAGGCAAAATTGACGCTCCAACAGACAGAACTTGAGTCGCTGCAAGATGAGTGGCATATCACCGTTGAAAAGACAAGACTCTATGAATCCGCTGATGGACGGGAGTTGTTCTCAATTACCTTGCGGAACAGTTCAGTGCCGGTCAAACTCGTTGAAAGCTCGAAAGTGTTGGGCCGCGAGATTATCATCAGCGCACAGATTGACGACATCTTCGTCGAGATTAAAGAGCAGGAAGGGTATGGCACCAGCGGAGCGACGATCACCGAACCTTACGAACAACGGATTGAGACGCTCAAAGAGGGGGAGTCTGTTACCCTGGAGTTTGAGCTCATTAAAGAAAACGTGCGGGATGTCGTCGTCGAGTTGACGTACTCGGGGCGTGAGGAGCAGAAGAACATCCACCTTAAACAGGATGACCCGTATATCTCTGTGGTATCGGCGAGACGTTATAAGGAGGCGGATCGGCGGCGTCTGGAAGTTGTTCTGACCTACGGTGCCTTGGAAGGCGAAACAGAAGAAACAGGTACCAACACGGCACAAGAAATCAATAACGTCTATGTCTCCATTAAAGACGACACGGAATCCATCATCGGCTATCCTTATGAACCCCGCATTCCAACGCTGAAAGACGGACAGGAGAAAACCCTCGACTTTGAACTGCGGCGGAATGTGGATAACCTCACTGTTAATCTCAAATACCTGGATAAGGATATTTCTTACAAAATTCATCTTGAGGAGGACACACGCTACATCTCTATCCTGAGTGCGAAGAAGTTTCGCGTCGACAACCAAATGATGGTGACGATTCAACTAAAAAACACATCTACGACCGAGGCAATGCCCGTCAACGCGACCCCTGAAGAGATTGCAGCCGCAAATGAGATTCGCGGCATCTATGTCTCCTTACTCGATGTTACCGATGACACGAACATCGTTAAACCGTATGAAGAGAAGATCCCGGTTCTCGGCTACAATGAAACAGCGGAATTGACGTTCCAACTTCAGAAAGATGTCGAGAGTTTGAAGGTATCGTTAGATTACCCCGAACTTGACGAACCCGAAACGCGACTCATCTATCTGCAAAAAGAATCTGCGTTGGATGTGGTAAACGTCAGCTCGCTCCGCTTTTCACAGGAAGGGAACTTAGGCAGCAGTGTCACCTACGATTTGACGCTCGATCGGTTGGCAGAAACGGAGAACACCTTCCAACTCCGCGTTATTAACCTTCTCAACCGCCTCTCCTTTGAATTCCAAGACCCAGAGACGCAATCTCGACAGTCTCAGGTAAAGTTCACGCAAGAACAGTCAAAGCGGGATCTGTCATTGATTGTCTATCTCCCGGAGGAACTCGATGCGTCCTACCTCGATAACACGCTTGAGTTCTATGTAGCTGTGATTGATGAGGCGGAAGCGAATGAACTCGGGGGTGTGAACAATCGCTTGGATTTACCTGCCGATAGGATTGCGAATATACAAGGCGGTGTCGAGCGGTTCGAGTTGATTCCAAAGGGTGTGCCGGAGATTGAGGTGTTCGTGCCGAACGCCTTCCAGACGATCAAGATAGGCGAAGAAGTCAACATGACAGCGACGCTAAAGAACATAGGCACCCGCGACCTCGTGGACATTCGTATGCTTGTCGATGTCAACACGGATTGGAAATACACGGTTATCCCTGAAGTTGTCGGCGCATTGGAACGAAACGAGGAGACAGACATTCAATTGACGCTGAGTCCACCTGTGGACATCGGCGTGGGAGAATACCAAGCGAAGTTGAACGCAGAAGTCACTGTCGACAATCGTAAGTTTGAAGCACGCGACCGTTCGATCACGGTGCAAGTCGAGTCTCAGACACAAATGTCGGTGACGACGCTCCTGTTCGGTGCCTTGATCCTCCTGATGATTGGGATTGTTATCGTCACAGTCCGTATTAGTCGGCGTTGAAGAATAACCGTCAGTACGGAAACCCTTCGGGTTTTCCTCTCAGTGGTCGGTTATCAGTGCCAAGAGGTGTTAGAACTATCAAAATTTTCTTTAACTCACAACTGATAACCGATAACTATTGAAATGGAGATAGTAGTGAACAAGAGGTTAACAAAAGTATTAGCGATCTGCCTATTCTTTACCATTGGGAGCGTCGTCTCAGGGCAGCAGCTGGTCATACTTCAGCCAGCCCGCGCCATCGAACTCGCGCTACAGAACAATGAAGTCGTGAAAAAGGCAGAAAAAGTGGTGGAACGCGCCAAAGCAAACCTCCGAGTGTCCAAAGCCATTTACCTACCACAGGTGGGGGTCACCGGTGAATATCAACGCCAAAAAGATGGCGATATTGATGAAAGGGACTATCTCACCCGCGCACAAGCGAGTATGCTCCTTGTCCAATTTGGCGAAATCCCCGAAGGTCTTGACGCCGCACAGGAAGATGTCCGTAGGGCAGAGATTGAATATGAACGCTCGAAAAAGCAGAGCGTTCACGATGTCCGCAATCTTTGGAACAACATCGTCCTGACACAGGAAGAGATTCAGGAACGGCGTGCGATCGAGGTCGAACTGAATAAAAAACTGAAAGGCACACAAATCAAGCACGCAGAAAAACGGATCCCTTTCCTCAGTCGCCTCAATACGGAACTTGAACTCTCCGAGCAGCAGCTTGCCCTCAATGAGCTGCAGCGTAGATTGGATGTAGACACCGCGGAACTCATCCGCCTTACCGGACTTGATCCGCTGGCGCAAGTTACGCTCTCAGACCCTCTCCCTGAGGACGACCTGACATTAGAGAATGCAGTTGAACTTGCACTCGTAAATAATCTCAATTTACGCGACTTACAAGGCAATATCGTGCGTCAAGAACGTCTCGCCGCAGAGACAATCTGGAACCGATTTCCTGAACTCTCTGCTGAAGCACGTTACAAGGACCTTCATGTGCTGCTGGAACAACACGAACGGAACCAAACATGGGATGCAAAGGCACTCTACGATCCAGTGATACTCGATCGGGAGCGAGATGCATCCAGTATCTTTCAAACCCGTCCACGGACACAAGATGGGTGGGAAGTGCGTTTTAACTTCAATATTCCGTTATACGATGGGAACAAAACGAAGCATCTTCGCGCCGTAGAAATCGCAGAACTTGAACGACTTCAGTTGGAATACGTCGAAACAACAAAGTCAATCCGCGTAGAGGTGCGACGGGCTTACCGTGCCGTGGCGAATGCCAAAGAACGGGCGGAGATCGAAGAAACACGCGTGAGAATTTTTGAGCAAAGGTTACGAACAATAGAACGCGTGCTGGATGAAGTCACGGTTGAAATACCCGGGTATCAAAATATGACTTATAACGATGCGTTTCAAACACAAGCACAATTTACAGAGGCGCAACGTGTTTTTTATCAGGCACGTCGAGATTACGCCAAAGCAAAGGAACAGCTCCGAGAAACAATGCAATGGATCGAATAGTTTTTTAACTATCTCAAGGTTTGAAAAGGATTTTGACTTTACCGAAAACCTGTGCGGAATGTAATGGAGCACAGCCCAGGAGGCCATAATTAGAAAAATGAGAAATGTTTTAACAACACATACTGAACTCAACCATTTCGATGAGCAGGAACTTGTCGCACGCGCCCAAAATGGTGATACAGAGGCGTTTAATCCACTCGTGTACAAATATCAACAAAAAATCTATAATCTGATTTATCGCAAGGTTTGTGACCGTGAGACAGCGAAAGACCTCTGCCAAGAGGTCTTTCTGAAGGCGTGGCAGGCATTGCCAAATTTCAAGGGGCAATCCGTATTTTACAGTTGGCTTTACCAAATTGCTGTCAATCGTAGCATTGACTTTCTCCGTAAGCGCAATAGACACGATGTTATAGGATTCGAGGAATTACCGCAGAACGCAGACGACACACTTCAAATGGCCGAGGTGCAACCTTCACCGTGTGAGCTTCTCGAAAGGAAAGAACTCGAAGAGATTATCCGTAAAGCCGCCTACCAGCTGCCTCTTACCCAACGCAGTGTTTTTTACCTACGGCACCGGGAAGGACTCCCAATAAAAGAGATTGCATCACGCTTGGGCAAGTCGGAGAGCACGGTTAAAACGTACTTACATCACGCCCGTCGGAAACTTCGGAGAATGCTGCTTCCCTACCTACAAAACGAACCTATTGCATGGTACACGGAAACTTGAAGTTAATAGTTTAAAACATCTCTCGGAGACAACGTCTGATATAAGGCACATCGTCCACCCATAAGCCATCAACACCGCCAGCTTTCTGCGGCGAGACCGCCCAATCGACATCTTTTGCCGTCTGAATGAACCCGGCATCTACAACAATTCCGTTTGCCTGGAGCTGCTTAACCTGGCGTGTAACAGTCTGCGTGAAAGCGTTATAAAGCCCAAAGTGATTAATCCCACTCCAGCCTAAGATGATGCGGTCTGCATCAATAGCAGCCGCTGCCTTGAGGAAGTTCGCCGCCGGATTAATGAGAATCGCACTCGTCTGCAACTTTGGTTCCAAACGCTTAGCCTCCACAAGCAAATGCTTTCGAAAGTAAAACGTGAGAATATTGACAAGATGAACGACTTCAAAATGGCGGATTTGTTCTACGATGATTGGGAGTAATTCTGGCGCGTCCGTCTTCGGCTCAATGAAGCACGGCATTTGGTTTTCTCGTGCGAAATGAAGGGTATCGTCAAGGTGGGCAACAGGTTCATTAGATGCCTCCATCGTGAGTTGTTGGACCTCTTTCCACGTAAGTTCACTGAGGGATTTTGAGCATCCCGTAGCCTTTTGAATACTGTAGCGGTTGAAACCAACGTGAATCAGGACGGGTTGCTTATCTTGGGTGAGACAGACATCACACTCATATCCATCGGCACCGTCCACCAACGCCTGTCTGAAGGAAGCAAGGGTGTTTTCGGGGGCACGCCCCATGCCGCCTCGATGTGCCAAGAGTTTAATCTCCATTTTTTAATTTTTCCTTGCGGCTTTTTAATTTTTCCTTGCGGTTCGGTCAGGTAGGTTTCAAGTTTGAAGTCCCTTTACGTATATCCGCCTGCGTGTTTTTGCTTGGGGCGTTTTTGCTTGGGCATTTCTGCGTATTTCTGCGTATTTCTGTGTATTGTTGCAGGCTACGGTTTTGTAGCATAGACTTGTTAGTCTGTGTATTGATGTTCTATTCCGTTTTATGCCACATCCGCTCAAAGTTATCCTGAGGCGCGAAACCTAAAATCCGTTTCGCTTTGAGGTTCGAGAATTGCTGATGCGGTAAATCTGCGAAAATATTGAAAATCTCACAGCGTGATGGGAGGTCCTCCAAATCGATCTCCAAACCCAGTCGGAAGGCTTCGCCTGCGTCCCGCCAACTGACAGAAAAGGGATTGAGATCGGTGCCTTCTGCAGGATCGTCGTGCTCCCGGAAACTCAGGAACAGATAGCAGAGAACATAGATGTCGTAATGTTCAGTGAAGACTTTACAGATTTCCTGTCCTAACCCCTTGGTCAACGGATAGAGTCCAGTGCTGGTGTGCGGTGGCACATCCGGGTTAATCTCGTAATCGTAAGTGGTATAGTCATCCCCTTGGATGGTGAAATGGGGTCCCGTGTTGATAACGCGACGGATACCGTGTTCGAGAGCGGCGCGCATCGTATTGTAACATCCACGCGTGCTCACATCAAAAGCCAGTTGCCGATCGTGTCGTAGGACGGAGCAATTGAGAATCGCGTCCATTCCCTCAGCGGCGCGCATCACCTGATCCAGTGAACCGGCATCAATGTGCATCGACTCATGTTTCGTTTCAATCTCGTTGATGTCTGTGACGCGCAACGTATAGTAAGGTTCCAATGCCTTGACGACATGCGGTCCGAGATACCCATTCCCCCCTAAAATAAGAACTTTCATCTTTTAACTTTCCTTGCGGTTAAATATGTAGGTTTCGCCGAAACGAATCCTCTTCACGGTGCCGTCCCAAACGTTGTTTGGAACTTGAATCTTTGGCGTATTTTTTTAACAATTTTCAGTCGCCTGATAACTGACGACTATTCCCGTCCGCTACGGTACGAATTGCGGATCGAACTTTAGATGCCCCTTGGCTTTCCCGATCGAAAAACGAGAATCGGGGAACTCTGACTGGATGTGAAAGATCCGCCACGGCGAGGACGATTCAAGGGCTCCCTGAAACGCGGTGACTGCGTCCTTCATCTCAAGCCACATTGAATCTGGTTCGGCGGTTGCCGCGGCATCAGCAGTAACGAGGTTACCCAGACGGAGGCACGTCACGTTGAGTTTGCCTTCACGCCCGAATTCTCTACATGTGAACTCACCAAGATGCTTTGAAAGCACAAAACTATCCACAGTAGGACGAGGTCGCCAACTCTCTGTAACCGTCCAGTCTTCACCGTGTTGCTCAAAGAGGCGGAGCGTGCTTGCATAAATGGCATGTTTCACGCCTTCTTCCGCTGCTGCCATCAGGAGGTTATAAGTGCAGCGCGTCTGATAATCAATAGCGTAATTGTCGGGTTGGTCGGCTTCAGCAAGAAGGTTAGGCGGTGTTTCGGCGATGTGGATAATGGTATCTATACCGCGCACCAGTTCGTTGGTTGACTCGTCGTGCCCAAGTTCGCTTTGCACGAACGTCCCTTCAACAGTGTCAACAGAATACAACTCTGTCAAGCGGAGTGTGTGTTCCGCCGCGAATGCTCCCGCTACGCTGCGCGCCAACTCAGAACCAGCGGAGGTAATCAAGATGTTCATAACTTTAATTATTCCTTGCGGTTAAATAATGTAAATTTGAATTTTAGCATACCTTTCTTATATCCGCTCTCCAAATGTAAAACTAAGGCAAATTATGCCATTTAAGGCAATACCTTCGCCAAAAAAGTTGATTAAATAGGGTAAATATCCTAAAGTTATAAG
>VXPE01000051.1 GCA_009839745.1 Candidatus Poribacteria bacterium | reverse complement strand
AAAAGGGTTCTCTTTCTTCAAAAAATTCAGAAATTAATTATCAAACTCACGTTTTTTAGGATACTGGTGGAGTGAAGCCAAAGGTCGTGAAGGAATTAAATACGAGGGAGGTGCTAAAACAGTCAATGATATTATTACCCCGCTGTTTGATCCGAAGGACTTAGATAATGATAGGAAAATAAACACGGCAATTAAACTTAACTTTATCGGTGAAACTATCGTTTCACTATCCGAATACTGCCGCTATGCCAAACTCACCGATATGTTGAATTTTAGCCGCGTAGATTTTGATAAAATCATTAGTTTAAACCCTCAACAGAATATTGAAACGCAATGGCCATTAGTGAAGTTAGGAGATGAAATAGAAACGATTGAAACTGGAAATAGACCTGAAGGCGGTGTTGAAAATATATCGGGCGGTGCCTGGAGTCTCGGCGGTGAACATATACATCCAACGACTGGAATGGTTAACTTGAGCACACCTAAATATGTTCCGTTGGATTTTTACCACGGCAGTAGTAGAGGTATATTGCAGGAAAATGATATTTTGCTGTGCAAAGATGGAGCTTTAACGGGAAAAATTGCACTTTTAAGGGAAGAACTGAATAATGAAAAAGCAATGGTAAATGAACATGTTTTTCTTTTGAGGTGTGTGTCACGATTAAAACAACTCTATATTTTTTATTTTCTTTTTTCTGAAAACGGGCAAAATTTGCTAAAACAAAACGTTACAGGCTCTGCCCAAGGCGGAATAAATTCGACCAACCTTAAAGAGATAAAAATCCCTCTCCCATCGATCCAAATTCAACAGCGGATTTCTGATGAATGTGAGGCAATAGATCAGGAGGCCGACCAAGCCCGCCAAACCATCACCAATTCTAAACAGCGAATTGAGGAAGTAGTTAGTTCTGTTGGAAAAACGTCAATGTTGAACGAGATAGTTGACAGAGTATCGGACATTATTAACCCAAAAGAGGAAAATGGTTCTGTTTACTATGTTGGCTTAGAAAACATTGAAAGTCAAACGGGGGCACTTCAAGGAAACCCTCAGTCTGATTTTTCTATGATAAAAAGCAATAAGAACGTTTTTCGTAAAGGCGATATCTTATACGGCAAACTCAGACCTAATTTGAATAAAGTTCATTTAGCACAGGGAGATGGAATCTGTTCAACTGATATATTGGTGTTTAGACCTTATAACCCAAACTTGGCTACTTTTTACAAATACTATTTTCTCTCTGAAGGGTTCAATTCTGAGGTGATCAAGACGGTTAGCGGTCAACAATTCCCCAGAACATCTTGGGAAAAAATAAATAGAATTCTTGTTCCCTCGCTTGATATTCCACAGCGATTATCTGTACAAGTCGAGCAATTAGAAGCGAAAATCACCCAAGCTCAAACTGTGATTGATAATGCCACTGAGCGTAAAAATGCCATCCTTGCAAAGTATCTATAAAAAATGAGACCCACTATAATTGACCACAATAAGCAAGAACAAGCACAGACAGAAGGCACCTACCAGACTCTTTCTGAGTTTCTGCAAAGCACCCCTCCGAATCAATGGAGGCATATCTCGAATTTATTTATGCAACACACAGGTCCATACGGTAATGTTATTAAGGAAATCAACACACCTGAGTTGGAACTTCATTGTTCATCTGATTCGTGCAATGGTGTTCGATTTTTCCGTTGCACTAAGGTTTTTTCAAATCCAGGGCCACATTTAGAAGAAAATAGTTCCAATTATCTGTATGTTACCTATCAATGCTCTAATTGCCAAATGAATCAAAAAGTGTATTCTTTGGCAGTGATGCTTTTTACAGATGAACAATCCTACGAGATGTGTTGCAAACTTGGTGAACTTCCGTCTTACAGACCGCCTATCCCACCAAGACTTATCAAACTAATCGGCCCAGATAAGGATGTTTTTATAAAGGGACGCAATTGCGAGAATCAGGGGCTTGGTATAGGTGCTTTTACTTACTATCGGCGGGTAGTGGAGAACCAAAAGAATAGGATTTTGGAGGCAATTGTCAAAGTATCTGAGAAAATCGGGGTGCCACAAGATAAAATTGATACATTACGTGAAGCGATTCAAGAGACTCAATTCAGCAAAGCCCTTGAAATGGCAAAGGATGTCATGCCAGAAAGTCTATTGATTGATGGTCATAGCCCAATACGTTTGTTGTATCGTGCACTTAGTCGGGGTGTGCACGAATTATCCGATGAGGAATGCCTAAAACTTGCTAACAGCATTAGACTTGTACTGGGCGAACTGTCTGAAAGGTTATCCACTGTCTTAAAAGACAAAACGGAACTAACAGAAGCTATATCCACATTAATGCATCACAAAAGCAGCTAACAACGGTTGTGAAGTTCTCAAGGTTTTCGCGTAGAATCCGGTTCGGTTAGGAAACCGAACCTACCGGACCTGGGGGATCTCTTGTAAAACCCGGTTCGGTTGGGAAACCGAATCTACCGGACCTGGAGGATCCTCAATTGACACATAAAGTGCGGTTTCCTAACCGCACGAGACATCCCAGGCCCGGTAGGTGCGATTTCCTAATCGCACCGAATAATGAGAGAAACCAGATATGACCAGCTCTCCCAAATACCGAAGCCACAACCGACATAAAGGTAGGGTTTCAATACCAGGGGCATATTACCACATCATTATTTGCACACATCAACGACAGAAGATTCTCGCCGATAACAAAGTCGCATCAATTATCTTCGATACATTTGACTGGTTAGAAACACAGAACCGTCTTGAATGGATATGCATCATGGTAATGCCAGACCATGTACACACGGCTATGAAGCTTGAAGAGGGACAGACACTCTCAAAAGTTTTGCATTCTTTGAAGCTCTTTACTGCACGCAAAATTAACGAACACCTATCTCAAAACGGATCCCTTTGGCAGAAAGGTTATACTGATTGGGGAATTCGGAAGGAGGCAACATTAAACAAAACTATTCATTATTGCTACATGAACCCTGTAAGAAACGGGATAGTGGCATCATCGCAAGATTATCCATATTGGCGGTGTAAATTCGAGATGGAGTAATTCTCTCCCGATGTGCGGTTAGGAAACCGCACCTACGGGCCTGAGGTAAGGTTTCGCGGACGATCCAGTGCGGTTGGGAAACCGCACCTACCAGACTGGGAGGTTCTTTATTTTATTTGAATTTTCAAGGGGCATTGTGTATAATTAATTCTGTTTTTATTTTTCCTAAAGACAAACAGAGGTGATAAACAAAGATATGAAAACACAAACGATGTATGAAAAAATATGGGAGGCGCATCTCGTTCGTGCCTCCGCAGACGCAGTGCCGATCCTCTATATCGACACGCATCTCGTCCATGAAGTCACATCCCCACAAGCGTTTGAGGGGTTAAGGCTCAACAATAGGAAGGTGCGCCGCCCGGATCTAACGTTCGCCACGATGGATCACAACGTCCCGACAACGGATAGGTCGCTGCCCATCACCGATCTGATTGCCGCAAAACAGATGGAAACACTCGCCCAAAACTGCACTGAGTTTGACATCCCGCTCTACGACATCGACAGTCCTGAGCAAGGTATCGTGCATGTCATCGGACCCGAACTCGGCATCACGTTGCCTGGTAAGACCATCGTCTGCGGGGACAGCCATACCTCCACACACGGTGCACTCGGTGCACTCGCTTTCGGCATCGGCACGAGCGAGATTGAGCATGTCCTCGCTACGCAATGTCTCCTCCAACAGAAGTCGGAAACCTTTGAGATTCGGATTGATGGCACACTCCCCTACGGCGTGACGGCAAAAGACATCATTCTCTCTATTATCGGACATATCGGTATTGATGGCGGTAACGGTGCCGTTGTTGAATACACAGGCTCCGCTATCCGTGCCCTTAGCATTGAGGAACGGATGACCGTTTGCAATATGTCGATTGAGGCGGGGGCACGTGCGGGTATGATTGCCCCCGATGATACGACATACGAATACATCGCGGGTAAACGGTTCGCACCGAAAGGTGAAGCATTTGACGCTGCGGTTGAAGAGTGGAAGCAACTCCCTACTGACGACGGGGCGACCTATGATCGGACGTTACAACTCGATGCTGCGGAAATCGAACCGCAGGTGACGTGGGGCACAAACCCGGGTATGGTGACCGATGTGACAGGACATGTACCGGACCCCGCAGACATGGCAACAGTCGACGAAAAGACTGCAACCGAACACGCATTGGCGTATATGGATCTCACACCCGGCACACCTATCACAGATATTCCGGTGGATAGAGTGTTCATCGGTAGTTGCACCAACTCCCGTATCAGTGATTTACGCGCTGCCGCAGAAGTCGCGAAGGGTAGAAAAGTCGCGGACACTGTTAGCGCGATGGTCGTTCCCGGTTCACAGGCTGTCAAACGTCAGGCGGAGGTGGAAGGGCTTGACGAGATTTTCCGTGCCGCGGGTTTTGAGTGGCGTGAAGCCGGTTGTAGTATGTGTCTCGGCATGAATCCTGATACGCTGATGCCGGGTCAACGCTGTGCCAGCACATCGAATCGGAATTTTGAAGGCAGACAGGGCAAAGGTGGACGCACGCACCTTGTCAGTCCGCAGATGGCGGCTGCGACTGCTGTCACAGGGCATTTTGTGGATATCCGAACCTTCAGATAGGTTCTTGATCAGTTTCAGCAGCCCGTAATGTAATGGAGGGCGGATATACGAGAAGTCACATCAAAACTTCAGACTCACCTGACCGAACCGCAAGGAAAAATTAAAAAATGGAAGCATTCAAAGAACACGTTGGACGTGTTGTCCCACTTGACCGGATTAACGTTGATACCGACCAAATTATCCCGAAACAATTCCTAAAACGGATTGAACGGACGGGCTTCGGTGAATTTCTCTTTTACGATTGGCGTTACTTGGAGAATGGTGATCCAAACCGAGAGTTCGTGTTGAACCTCCCACGCTACGCGGGGGCAAGTATCCTCATCGCAGGCGTGAACTTCGGTTGCGGGAGCTCGCGCGAACACGCGCCGTGGGCACTCCAGCAGTATGGCTTCAAAGCGATTCTCGCGCCCTCATTTGCCGATATTTTCCGCAATAATTGCTACAAGAACGGTATTCTCCCGATAGCCTTGTCTGCGGATGTTATCACATCACTCAGTCAAGAAGCACACGCCACTGAAGGCTACCAACTGATGATAGACTTGGAGCAGCAATCGGTGATCTGCGCTGATGGCACCGCCCACACTTTTGAAATCGGCGATTTTGAGAAATATTGCCTGTTGAATGGACTCGATGAAATCGGTTGGACTTTGCAATATGAAGCAGACATTGCTGCTTACGAAAATCAATAGGTTAGTTTCCATAATCGGGATCTATAAGGAACTCATGGGATTGAGAATTTTAGATTTTCGTTCAGCAGATTCCCAAACATTATCTACGTTGTTGGATACTCATGACAAAGACTTGAAGAAATCAGGCACGTGTGGATTAACCATAACAGTGCCTGTTTTCATTTATTTGACGAGATTCGGTGTATTGATGGCATAGATTCTAATTTTATAGGATCGCTTTTTTGTTTTTTCACAGGAGGAATAAACGATGGCTCACTATTTTTCTGAAGCAAGCCGGACTTTCAGTGAATACTTGCTTTTACCTAATTTAACGACGAAGGAGTGTATCCCTGAAAATGTTGTCCTGAGAACCCCTCTGGTGAAATTTAAAGTGGGGCAAGAACCGTCTCTGGAGGTGAATATTCCCTTTGCTTCGGCAATCATGCAAGCCGTTTCGGACCACAATTTGGGGATTGCACTGGCGAGACAGGGTGGGGTATCCTTTATTTATGGATCCCAAGGTATTGAAGAGCAGGTAGCGATGGTCCGAGCCGTTAAAAACCACAAAGCCGGTTTCGTCGTCAGTGACTCAAATTTAAAGTGTGATAATACAATAGAAGATGTCGTGAAACTCACTCAAGAAACAGGACACTCGACGATTGCTGTAACCGAAGATGGTTCCCCATCAGGTGAGCTACTCGGACTCATAACGGATAAGGACTATCGATTGAGTCGAGTGGATTTAAACGCCAAAATCAGAGAATTCATGACACCTTTCTCTCAACTGATTGTTGGGAAAAAAGGAATTACGATTGAGGGTGCCAACGATCTCATTTGGGAACGCAAGATAAATTGTCTACCGATTGTTGATGAAAATCGTAAACTGGTCCATTTGGTCTTCAGGAAAGATTACGATGATCACAAGAAGAATCCCCTTGAATCTATAGATTCCCAGAAAAGACTCGTCGTTGGTGCCGGTATTAATACACGAGATTATAAAGAGAGAGTCCCCGCATTGGTGTCAGCGGGGGTCGATATTATTTGTGTTGATTCTTCTGAAGGGTATACGGAGTGGCAATCAGACACCATAAAATTCATTAAAGATAAATACAAGGGGACTGTGAAAGTGGGCGGTGGGAATGTTGTTCATGGAGATGCATTTATGTATCTGGTGGAAGCCGGTGCTGATTTTATAAAGGTAGGTATCGGTGGGGGTGCTATCTGTATCACAAGGGAACAGAAAGGGATTGGTCGTGGGCAAGCGACTGCCGTCATTGAAGTCGCTCGGCAAAGGGACCTGTATTTGAAGGAAACCGGTGTCTATGTCCCGATTTGCTCAGATGGGGGTATCTTCCAAGATTATCATATCGGTTTGGCACTTGCCATGGGTGCGGATTTCGTGATGATGGGCAGATATTTTGCGAGATTTGATGAAAGTCCGAGTAAATTGAGAAAACTGGGTATGAATACGGTGAAGGAATACTGGGGAGAAGGCACAAGACGTGCCTCGAACTGGCAACGTTACCATGAGGGCGGCGGTCCAGAATTATTGTTCGAGGAGGGTGCTGATGCTTATGTGCCTTATGCGGGAAAGATGAACGATAATTTGAAAACGACTCTGGCGAAGATCCGGTCGCTCATGTGTAATTGTGGGGCGATATCGCTGCCGGAATTCCGTCAAAAAGCGAGATTCGTGTTAGTATCTTCAGCGAGTATTCGTGAAGGCGGTGTTCACGATATTATTCCGAGAACGACGCAGGATGGATAACTGGCAAAGGTGCATCCAAAGTTGTGTATAGATGAATCATTGCCGCCTTCTGACAGCAATGGTATCCTGTGCCAAAAAAGAAGTTCATAGCGAAAAATGAAAACTTTCAACAACAGAATTGCACTTAATCTTGATGCTGATGCAGAAGTGACCGTCAAAGGTTTCATCGCTCCGATTGAGTATTCCTCATATAACTTTCATGTAGAGTGGGACACCTTGGCAAACCTGCGAGTTGCTGAGCGAGAAAAACAGCATCCCATCTCAATCTTCTGTGATTTTCTTCCCAAGGAAGCCGTCTCCGTCGGTGTGCCTTGGGAGATTGAGCATACCGGTGCTCTGGAATTGCTGAAGCAACTTCACCCAAATCCATCTCTGAGTATGCGTGCGGATCTGCAGTACTGTAAGACCGAATCTCAAGGACTGTGGGCATGCCTCCGCGCCTATAGCGATAAATTTGCCGACATTGTATTCCGTATTCACGCGCAATTCGATCTAAAGGACGGTTGGTTCACGCCTTCCCAGTTTACGGGGCATCTTGTTATTGATAGAGTTCAAAAGTCCGTTGCTTTCTTTCAGATGTACGTTCCTAAAGGCACTCTAAACTTTGGTGCTAAATGGAAGATTGATCCAAACGAGGAGGGTTATATTACGGATGGCGGCTTCTGCCCACAAATGGAACTCCGCGCCAGGATAGAAGATGTTGTGCAAAATATCGAATTCACAGAATCCATTACACAAGAAGAAGTGGAACACAAATTGATACGCTGCTTCTATAAATCGCAACAAATTAACTGGGTGTCCCTGGAAGAAGCCCTGGAAATGGCACCCGCGCAACAGAAACCGATCTACGCTATTTCCATAGATGGACCGCTCTTCGATGAATCCTGCTGAGGAAGCGGGAAACACTTGAGGGCAGGTGTCCTCTCTCATAAACAAATCATTGAATTCTTGAACGATAATTTCATCAATATTTGGGTAGGCAATGCTGATTTAGGACGTATCCATAGTTTGCGGGAACCGATTGCCAAAAGACGCGAACGCGAAGGCAAGACATTTGACACAACACACCCCTTGGCACAAGCGGTTATCAAGGGATGGAAAACCGGATCAAAAAAAGGGTCATCGGTGGATTGTTTGGTTATCTCGTCAGAATTTGAACTGATGGGCAGACAACCCGTTAGTGAACTCCGCGAAGATATTAAACTTAATAGAGACCGAAGTAATGCGTATTACCTAACATTTTTCAAGGAAGCTTTGGCAGGAAAACAGCCTGGGTTAGGTAATATTGTCCTAAGTCATGAACAACCATCGCAGAAGGTATTGGATATTTTTCGGACTCCAACGGCTCGAAACTATCAGGATTATACCGTAATCGTAATTGATGCCACCGCGTTTGAAAACGGCGGCACACTCGTTATTGATATTGAAATCGGTAGGGAGGAGGGGGAAGCAGCATTCTATCTGTTTGATGGTGATAAAGAACTTTCTACAGAAGAAGAATCACCTAAAGACAAAATTACTTGGGGGTGGGGTGAACCCGGGGACACCCGCCAAATCACGCATGCTTTCGACCGAGGTCAATTTTTTAAGTTGGGTGTTACCGGACATTGGGAAAGAGATGAACCGTGTATTAACGCCTTTCACGCAAAAATCTCTGTGGAAGTGATAGACTAAGGAAAGTAGGACGCAGGCTAACAGCCTACGCTACGAAAAACTGACATCCAACAACCGCACAAATTGGTATCCATCCTGTTTAAGTGCCGTGATGATTTGATCCGTCGCCGCAATCGTCCCCGAACGATTTGCACTCTTATTCTCTGCTTTCCCATCGTGTAGAACAATAATCGAACCCGGCTTTGTCTTCTTCAATACCGCTTTAGTGATTCTGTCGGGGTTCTGCGTCGTCCAATCCCAACTCCATACATTGCAACTGATATGCGCTCGATTGTCTTTCGCGAGCACTGATGCGACTGGCAGAAACCGTGTCAATAGAGGTGCGCGGAATACAGCTTTATCCGTAATATTGAACTGTTGTAGTAAATTATCCGTGCGTTCAATCTCCCATCGGACAGAGGTAGGTGGTAGGAAACCGAGTAGCGGATGGGTATAGGTGTGGTTGCCGATTTGGTGTCCTTCAGCGATCATCCGATTTACTGTTTCGAGATGTTTTTCAATCCGATTTCCGATCAGGAAGAATGTCGCTTTGACGTTGTGCTTGGCGAGGACATCAAGTAACCGTTCAGTGTAAGGTGGATTCGGTCCATCGTCGTAGGTGAGCGCGACAATCCGCTGATCCGTGTTCAGCCGAACGATATTCCTTCCAAACGGCGGTCTAAAGAACAACCACAGCAGTATCACTGCTACAAATGTTCCAACAACTATGAGGATAGGGTTCATCCGGGGTGCGTCCTCATTCTACGTATAGCTGGCAGATGCCACCAAGGAATATAAGGATACTCATGGTGTTCCCAGTGATACCCGAAGTGATAACAGGTGATAAACGACCAAAATATCGAATACGCATTACTTTTGGCTCGGTGTGGGTTGTCATAACCACTTTCTGGTGTTTGGTGTGGCAGGTAGGTCCCAAAATAAAATAATTGCACTGTGCTAAGGAGGGCGGGAGAAACCCAGAACAGTATAAGATTGACCGTAGAAATTGCCAAGAGATACTCCATGATTTGAAAGACAATCGCCATACCGACTATCTGCTGCCAACTCAGATATTCTTTCATGAAATGGAAATACCACGCCAAGAAGCCGGTATGGTGTCCGTCGTGAAAATCTGGATCTGTATCGCTGGCGGGTGTTCGGTGGTGCGTCCAATGTTTTTTTAATAATTTGCGGTATGAAAACAGGGCGTATAGCCTGACAGCGATTGCACCCATTACGTTGTTAAGGCGCGGATGCGTCGGACAAACTGAACCGTGCATCGCATCGTGTGCCGTGATGAACAGACCCGTGTAAAGAAACGTCTGACAGAGCATCCCTATAGGTATCAGCACGGTGTTGATCTGTGCAACGTCAAGCGCGAGTAAAAGTGTGAGACTCAACCCCCACAGTCCGATAATCGTTACCGCGATGAATAGACCTTTGTTCGTTGTTTTCATGTTTTTAACCCTTCAAAACCACGAGTCCGAAATAGATGAGTTGCGCAAAATAGAAGTGAATCGCGATCGGGGGCAGCCGTCTACAAAAGACTCCTGTTTGTAAGCCAATTGTCGTAAAGATGAAACTTAATCCGAACCACACCAGATAGTTCTGAAAAGGGATATGACTGTTCATCCATGTCCAATAATCCAGTTTCACTGCCGCTGGTTCCATAAGCAGGTCGAAGCAGACCATTAGCAAAGCTACCGAAAACGCTGTTATGAAACGGTTCTCTCTGAGAGATTTCGGGGCAATTTTTTGAGCAACAGTGGTCGAGGCAAGGAGCATCACAAACCACGCGCATCCAATACTGATCGGGACACCACCAATTGATGGACGCAATGTTTGTCCATACAGGTAAGCACCGAAAATTTTGCCTGTCCGAACACCGAGCCACTCAATCCCAAAACTCACGACAACAATTCCGATACTTACGATGAAAAATTTTGCTCGTTCACGCTGTGGATATACCCGCCAGCATTCCCAAAACAGCCATACGCCCAAACCGATCATGATGGGTGAAGCAAGAACTCGCATGATTTCTTGGAACACACCGAGGACATGCCACAATCCACCTGCCCCTAAAAGTAGGTAGAGTGCCCCTATTTTTAGTTTATTCACTCTTTTAATTTTCCTTGCGGGTAAACACCGTGGACTTGAGGTTTGACGTTCCGTTCTGAAATCCGCTTTCCCCTTCATTTCGAGCTACACACTTTGTTCTACATTTTACTTTCCCTTGAGTTTTAACGGCACACGGAGTGTGCCTGCGACTATGAAATCTGTCGCCCTTTCCACTGCAGACGACCGCTTCTAACTTGGTAGAATGAATTGATACCAATCAACAAGGTCAATAGAACACCAAATGGATGTAAAATTATGCTTGTGAAGAAGGGGTGTCTGTATTTGAGTGCCAGCACTGTCCGTATAACGGTGTTCACGACGATAGCACCGATTGCGGGTTCTCTCAGTGGCGCAAACCAGACAGCGATATAGGGTAAAACACATATTGTAAACAGAGCGAAGACTAAACTAAAAAACGGTATCGTCTTGTGGCCGACCAGTCCAAAAAGATTTTTGGAAAATCCGTTCCACACCTCGCTGAACGAATGATACATCCTGCAAGATACCCCGCGCGTTCCCGCGGATGTCAGGATTTTGATACCTCTCTTTTTCGCCAATCGGCTGAGTTCAACGTCCTCAACAATCTGATTTGCCACCGCTTGATGCCCACCAACCCGTTGATATGCCTCACGGGTGAATGCAATCCAGAGACCGCTCGCGGCGGCAAGCGACGGAAAACGACTGAAGTAGGTGAGCCATAAGGGCAATCCTGCGTAAACGAACATGTCAACCACCGGCACGACGAGTTTTTCTCCCAGAGTCACCGTCACTTTCTCTGGAAACGCCGAGAAAAACCCAAGTTCTAACTTCTGCATGTAAGCAACAGTGTTCGCAATCGCGTCCGGTGCCGGACGGTTATCCGCATCGGTGAAAATGAGTATTTCTCCATCGGCATGTTGGCTCAATTGATAGCACGCCCAGTTTTTTCCATTCCACCCCGCTGGTAACGGTTTACCATGAATTGCCTGAACTTCAGGATGCTCTTCGCCGAATTTTTCAATAATCACACCCGTGCGATCCGTCGATTGATCATCGAGCACGTAAATCTTGAAGTTATTGTAGTTTTGAGACAGGAATCCTTTGATACAAGCACCGACGTTGGTTTCTTCGTTGCGCGCCGGGATCAACACCGAAACGCGTGGAGAGCTCTGGAGACCGACCGATTTTTTCAGCATCGGCGCAGTCACAGCGTTAAACAGTGTGACTGTTAGAATCATCGTCAATAGAACTATCGAAATGAGCATTAGGATAAACAAGGCAATACCAACCTTTCAACCCAGCAGATTTTGCCCTTTTTCTTCACGAAGAATCCGCAGGGCGAGCTCATCTAACAACGCTGTTTCAGTCTGTTCGAGCCAATCCATTCCTTGAAACGTTCCTGCATCAAATAAATGAACAGCACCCAACAGAAGGAATGCACTGGGACGTTTTTCTCCGAGGAACTCAGTGCGAATTGCCAAGGACAACACAGTGAGGGGTTTCCCATATTTCTGTAAAATCCATTCAACACCGCGTTTGTAACCGAGAGGTCGCGTGTGCCATGGTACCAGTTGCCCTTGCGGAAAAACGGAAACAAGGGGTGTCTCTTGATTCAGTAATTCCACGGTATATTCAAGGGATTCAATAATACTACGTCGGCGCTCCGGTTCGATTGAATAAGCCCCTATTTTCGCGAAGAATTTGTGCTTCGATAGCTGCTTTTCTAACATCATCAGATAGGCAGTCCGACAAAAGATTTTTTTGTTCAGCAGATAAACGAAGAATCCATCCCACCATGTACTGTGGTTTGGCAGTAGTAGCACCGGTAGATCGTCAGGTATTTTCGGATGTGTTCCTAACAACTGAATCTCGTGAAAATGCCGTTTGAACAGCCCTGTCAGATATGGTTGAAAAATGATGTCCGCCCAAAGACGGTGCTGTGCCCGAATCATTTGTTAATTATCCCGGAGTGGACTGGAAATAGTTTCGCCTGTGCGGATAGAAATTTTGCCCGAAGTCCCTCGTGTAACAGAATCCTGATTTTCTGGGTTGATGGCACAAAGACTCGACTTATAAATGGATCGTAGTTGTGATCTTCAATCTTTCTTAAGATCCCGCGGTAAATTTTAGCAGCCGAATAGATCGCATACTGGGATTCTGTTTCGAGTAAAGAGATACCGGGCATGGCTTCGGTGTAATAGCGATCTGCTCGTTCAACTTGAAATTTCATCAATTCTTTCAAGTGAGGTGTTAGTTTTTCTTCTAAAATGTCTCGCTCCAATACACCGAATCTCACCAAATCTTTTTCTGGTAGATAGATGCGCCCCATATCTTTATCCTCCTTGATGTCCCGCAGGATATTGGTGAGTTGCATGGCAATGCCAAGTTGCTTGGCATACCCAAAGGCGCGTTCATCCTTATAGCCGAGGACGTATGTCATCATCAGACCAACGACAGCAGCGACTCGATAACAGAACAGAGAGAGTTCGTCGAACGTTTTATATCGCGTTTGCTGAAGATCCATGGCAACCCCCTTGAGCAAATCGAGCGGATATTCAATAGGGATACTGTATGCCTTGGCAACGAGGATGAACGCACGAATAATTGGATGTTGAGACTCACCTGTATTGTAAGCAACCTGTAACTCTTCTGTCAAGAGTTGTATCTCTCTAATGATTTCTGTTTCGGTGCGTTGACGTGGTGTATCAATCAGATTGTCGCAGTGTCGGCAGAAACCGTATAATGCGTAAGTCGCCCAACGCTGCTCTTTAGGCAGCATCTTTGCTGAGAAGTAGAAACTTTTTGAATAGTAGGCGGTTATTCTACGAGCATACTCAAAGGCAAACCGATTCTCTTCTGCTTTCCACAACTTGTTCATGATGAACCCTCCTCAATCAAATCTTTAATGACAAGTTTAATCGTCGTTTCTGCTGTCAGCAGGACACCCGGGACCCCTGCACCGGGATGCGTGTTTGCGCCAACAAAGTAGAGTTTCTGTATATCTTCACTTCGGTTATGCGGTCGAAAATACGCTGTCTGTGTCAGTTTTGGTTCAACCCCCCATGCGCTGCCGAGATGGTTGTTGCGTTGCCTTTTGAAATCTGAAGGCGTAAACGTTTCAAGCACTTCAATTGAACGCCTTAGGTCTGTCAGTCCAAAATCATTTTCCAAGAACGTCAGCACTTTGTCCGTATATGCCTCCTTCGTCTTTGCCCAGTTGACGTTGCTCTCCAAATTCGGTACTGGAATCAGGACATACATGCTCTCACAGCCTTCCGGTGCCATTGACGGATCGGTTTGCGATGGAATATGGAGGTACATTGAAAAATCATTCGGAAGCACTTTATTGTCAAAAATATCGGTTACCAGTCCCTTGTATCTTTCGGATAGAATAAGGGTGTGGTGCTTCAGTTGCGGATATTTCTTGCGGACACCGAGATAGAGAAGGAAGGCACTCATCGAATATTGGATCTTTCTGAGTTTCTTGTCGGACCATTTCCTACGATGCTCGGACTTGATGAGTTTTCCGTAAGTATGGACCAGATCGGCATTTGAAATAACACCATCTGCTGCGTAAAATTTTTCGTTTGCAATAACGCCCTTTGCGCACTGATTTTCAACAACAATCCGTTCAACTTCTGCTTTGGTTTCGACGATGCCACCGAGTTTTTTAAATACATTTTCTAATGCCTCAACAAATTTGTACATACCTCCTTTGCAGAACCAGACGCCTCCGGTTTTTTCAAGATACGGGATCATCAGGTAGACAGCGGGTGCTCGGAACGGGTTGCCGCCTATGAACAGCGGATGAAATGAGAAAATGAAGCGGTGACGCGGATCCTCAAAATACTTCTTAACGAAGTCGTAAGCAGGCCTCAATGCTTGAAGTCGTAAAGCACGCGGTAGAAAACCGAGCATCGTTGACAAATCAAATGCGGTCGCGCCTAACCCGTCCGTGATGACAGCATTATAGAGTTGACAAGTATGCGCCATAAACGCGTCGTAATTGTCGGCATCTTTTACGTTGAACCGCGTCATTTGTTGTTTCATCTGTATGCCGTCATCTGTGTAGTCGAGGAATGAACCATCATGAAAGTAGAGGCGATAAAATGGGTCGAGTTTCACCAAATCGAGGTAATCTTCCATCCGCGCATTAGCACACGCAAACACACGCTGAATCAGATTGGGCGCGGTGATGATCGAGGGACCCATATCGAAAGTGTAGCCGCCCTTAACGAGTTGATAGGCATGCCCCCCAACTTTTACGTTCTTTTCCAGAAGTGTGACTTGCATGCCTTTAGCTTGTAGTCGGATCGCTGCTGCGAGACCTCCGAATCCTGAACCGATGATGACAATTTTCCGCTTCATATTTTTAATTATTCCTTACGGAGGAACGACGATATTTGTAAAAAATTAAAAACTGTTTTCTGCAATCAGCGTTGCCGCCATTTTTCCAGATAATATTACTAACGGGATTCCGCCCCCTGGATGCACTGAACCTCCTGCAAAGTAAAGTCCCTCAAGGAGACGGCTTCGATTCGGTAGACGCCTGAATGCGGTGGTTTTGCTATTTGACGATACACCGTAGATACTGCCTTGATTGCTGGCGTAAAGTTCAGAGAAATCCTCTGGTGTGTAGACATGTTCCACCTCAATCTGATCTGCGATGTCGAAACCGAGCTGCTTTAATCTATCTAACACAACCCTCCGCATCCGAATTGTTTCCTTCTCCCACATCTGTCCAGGGACTAAATATGGCATGTTCAACAACACAAACCAATTTTCACCATCAGTTGGCGCGTGCGCCGCGTCCGTTTTGCTGGTGATGGCAATGTAAATAGTCGGTTCATCCGGCACTTGCCGATCTCTGAAAATCTGTTTGAACTCGGTGCTATAGTCGCTGGAAAAGATAATGTTGTGGTGTGCTAAAGTTGAGTGCTTTGCCTTAACACCCCACAGGAATACCATTCCAGACAATGACGGCTCCAATTGATTTAGTTTTTCGCGTTGATGCTGAAGTCCCTCAAGCAATTCGTGATATGCAACGACAGCATCCGCGCCGCATAACACGTAATCGGCATCAATCTTATCTCCATTCACTTGCACCCCACTCACCCGTTTACTATCGTGGCGGATTGTTTCGACTTTCGCTGATGTGTGAATCTGAATGCTTAACTCATACGCCACCGCTTCCAATGCGTCAACCAAGCGGTATATCCCCCCTTTGATGTAATACCCGCCCAATCCGTATTCGATATACGGAATTATGTTAAGGGTCGCGGGAGCTTGGAATGGATCTGAGCCGTTGTAGGTCGCGTAACGATCAAAAAGTTGAACGAGACGCGGATCTGAGAAAAAACGTGAGACGCTCTGGTGAACCGTCCGAAATGGATCAATTTGATGCAGCCGGAACAGTGTCCGAAGATACCGATGTCGCATGAGTTTCCCAAATTCATGGATCGGGGTGAACATAAAGATTTCGGCTGTTAGGTCGTGAATACGTTCTGCGTATTTCAAGAACCCTTCATACGCTTTCACATCGTTCGGGGATAGCTGCGCGATGGCGGTTTTCATTTTCTTCTTATCTGCACTTGCATCCATCACCGCCCCATCGGGGAAGAAGTATCGGCATATTGGATCAACAGGTACGAAATCGAGATAATTCGACCTATTGAACCCAGCGAAATCGAAAAGCTCATCGATGACGGATGGCATTGTCAACAGTGAGGCACCGGTGTCAAACCGATAGTCCATTAACACCATCTCGTTTACCTTACCACCGAGAGTCGGATTCTTCTCAAATAACTGGACGGAGAATCCGAGATGTGCAAGGCGAATCGCACCACTCAGCGCGCCAAGTCCACCGCCAACGACCGCTACTGTTTTATTTTCCATATTTTTAATTATTCCTATCGGTTCGTTCAGGGCGGTTAAGTAAATAACGCGCCTCGACGTAAAACCGCCCTCCAAATGTAAAGCGAAGACGAATTATGCCATACGCCCGTTGTTTCTCCGCAAGGTAAAATTAAAAACTTTTTCGTAGAACATCGCGTTAAAGAGCATCAGCGTGAATCCATATCCGAAATCTTCAATAGGAATTGTCAAAATTCGGTAACCCATTTGATACGCCTCACCATATAAAACCACAGGGCGCGCTGTGAGATAACCGTTGAATATCAAAATCAAACCAACAACAATTCCAAGATAGATATAGGTCTTCAGTTGCATAAGCAGCTCGGTTCTTAACAACGTGTCTGTCAGTCCAACAAGCCCAATACAGCACAGGACTAATCCTGTGTACTGCTTACCTCTGCTGAAAACCCATATACCGATCGGCAGGGCAATGTATAAAACTGTTCCGACATACCGAAGAGGTCTCAGTCGCGTTGATAGCTTCGCATCCGACAATGTTTCCCATACTAACAAGCACCCAAACGGAACTGTGATGAAAAAGAGCCACTCTCCAATCGGCAACCCGAACAACCGGAAGTCAAGCGTATACGCCTTGTTGAAGTGCCAATGTGAACCGGTGACCAGCACGTCCCATATAATATACGGGATCATGACGATTCCATTTGTGAGCAATTTCAATCGCCACTGTGATATGTGCTTAATTTGGCGATTAAATTGCGATACTACGGGTCCAACAGTGACAATGAGATTAAACAAAAGGTATTCAAATTTCATTAATGCGGGACTCGGTGCTACAGTTGTAATCTGTCTTTCAACATTTGGAGATATGTTTTCTGGTTATCCGTCAGTTTCACATTTTCAAGTAAGAACGCAACGACATTTGCGATTAACTTCGGATCATAAGTATCCATCTGCTGTGGCATCAATTTGATAATTTCCCTGAAATCTCGCTGGGCGTCATCACCACGCTTGAAGAAGAATGGAAGATAGTAGCAGGTAGTTCCGTGGATGAACAACGCTTCAATGTCGTTTTGACTTTTCTGCAAGCCGCTATCCATAATTGCTAAACCGCGTCTCGCCCACTTCAGCTTAGTGTGGGGAAAAAATGCGTGCTTGCCTCTGAGCGCGATGAGTGAACCAATATAGACCTGCATCCGTCCGGTGTATTTCGGTTCTGCTGCTCCAATTCGTTTAAACAACGCAATTGCCGGATCAATCTGTTTCTCGTCTTCGATTGCGGCATAGAATTGCTTTCGTGCAATTTCCAGCATTTCTGCTACCGATTTCTGGGACGCAGCACCGTCAACTCGCAGCGAGAAGATCAATGCTATTATCAAACATATATAAACGCGTCTGTTAAATTTCATCGCGAAAACTGATTTTTGGGAAGTGTTCAACAACGCGATCTAACGCCAGTTTGAACCAGTATGTGTAATTTTGGGGGTTTTTCCGAACATCGTGCTTCAACGCGCTTATGTCCATCCACTTCCAGTCATCCACTTCGTCAGGATTCGGAATCGGTTGACCACTATAGTGTCCAACAAAGACATGATCGAGTTCGTGCTCAAATAAGCTATTATCGAGTTGGGTGTGGTAAGTAAATCTGAAAATCTCCTTGAGTTCACAATCGAAACCCATTTCTTCATGGAGTCGTCGCCGCGCTGCGTGATGATACTGTTCACCGGGGCGTGGATGGCTACAGCAGGTGTTCGTCCACAATCCACCGGAGTGATACTTCGTTTGTGCGCGCCTTTGCAGCAGCAATTCCCCTACGGCGTTAAAAACGAAAACCGAAAATGCGCTGTGTAATTTACCATCACGATGGGCTTGTATCTTTTCTTCAATGCCGATTTCTCTTCCCGTCTGGTCAACGAGTATTACGTGCTCTTGCATCATTTATATTTATTCCTTTGCATCGGTTATGTTTCATAAATCGATTTGCTGTCTAACACATCGGTATGATTTTTCAGGTTAAAACTGGGTATGAATCTATAGATATTATTCCATATTGTCTATATTTTGTCAACAAATAATTTGTATAATTTTGCTATAAATCCTATTTTGTATAGAAATTGTGTTGTATAAGAG